>NZ_VOZD01000001.1:0-225985 GCF_013419915.1 Acinetobacter sp. YH12043 | reverse complement strand
TTAATGGAGAAATCTAATCGGTATGTTATACCTGAGAGAAGAGTGAGGAGTTATCCAAGGGTTGTAAAAGGAAAACCTCAAAAATACCCAAGAAAAAGCCAGTCAATCTCTTAACTGACTGGCATTATCACGACTGGAGGGCTTTCTTTTTGTTTTCTTTTTAAAAATTATTTGTAAATTAATAATGCGGGGGACGGTTGGTGACCGGATCAAAAGCATCAATCCCTTCGGACAAGTCTGCAGACTCAACACGTTGATATAACAACTGCATTTGTTTTTTTAAATCGGCAATTTCCAGATTCTGGCGAGTGACCTGCTGATTCAGCTGTTCAACTAAATCATCTAAAAATGCAATTCGCACTTGCAAATCTTCAATGGGTGCGGAAAATGACGCCTGATCATTTAGATTTTGTTGTTTAGTCATTTTAAGTCCTCATTTGGGATTTCAGGAAACATTAACATTATGGCCTATATTACTTTAAGGGATGTCCAACTGGCATTTGGCGGACCTGCCTTGCTCGACGGCGCCAACTTTAATTTGGAACGCGGTGAACGAGTATGTTTGATTGGCCGTAATGGTGAGGGTAAGTCTACCTTACTTAAACTGATTGAAGGAAGTTTACTCCCGGATAGTGGTGAAGTTTCGTTACAAAATGGCATCACCATTTCCATGCTGGCCCAAGACGTGCCAATGGATTCCGGCAAGGTTGCAGATATTGTTGCCGACGGCGCTGGTGAAGCTTCAGAAGTGTTGCGTGCTTACCATGAAGCCAGTGAAGCTTGCGTGCTCGGTGATATGGAAGCCTGTGACCGCATGGGACATTTGCAGCATCAGATGGATCAGCTGGATGGCTGGGCTTTAGAAACTAAGGTTAATTCAATCCTAAGTAAAATGGGACTGGATCCTGAAGCGGATCTGGCCGATTTATCTGGCGGTCGTAAACGCCGTGTCCTGTTGGCACGTGCCCTGCTCACCCAACCTGATGTGCTGTTACTCGACGAACCGACCAACCATCTGGATGTCGAAAGTATCGAGTGGCTGGAAAAATTCCTGCTCGAGCAGAACAACCTGACCTTACTGTTTATTTCGCATGACCGTGCCTTTGTGGACAGTATTGCGACCCGTATTGTCGAGCTGGACCGTGGTATTTTGCGTAGCTATGAAGGCAACTATTCACGTTACCTCGACCTGAAAGCTCAGCAGCTGGAAGCAGAAGAAAAACAGAATGCCCTGTTCGAGAAAAAACTGGCTGAAGAAGAAGCCTGGATTCGTCAAGGTATTAAAGCGCGCCGTACCCGTAACGAAGGTCGTGTTCGTGCTCTGAAAGAATTGCGTGAAGAGTCTAAAGCACGCCGCTTCCAGCAAGGCAAAGTCAACATGTCGACTCAGGAAGCACAGCGTTCAGGTAAAGTGGTGTTCGAGATTGAACATCTGAGCGTGAAGTTTAGTGACAATGCACCGATCATCAATGACTTCTCGGCGCTGGTAATGCGTGGTGACCGTATTGGTCTGGTGGGTGATAATGGTGTCGGTAAAACCACACTGATCAAAGCCATTCTGGGAGAAATCGAGCATGGCGGTACAGTCAAAACCGGGACCCAGCTGGAAATTGCTTATTTTGACCAGCTACGTAATGTGCTGGATCTGGAAAAATCAGTTAAAGATAACGTTTCGGAAGGTTCAGATCATGTCGATGTGAATGGCCAACGTCGTCATATCTATAGCTATTTACAAGACTTCCTGTTCTCGCCAGAACGTGCACGTACGCCAGTTAAAGCTCTATCTGGCGGTGAACGTAACCGTATTCTGCTGGCTAAGCTGTTACTGAAACCATCAAACCTGATCGTGATGGACGAACCGACCAACGATCTGGATATGGTGACATTGGAACTACTGGAAGAAATGCTAGCTGAATACAAAGGCACTCTGCTACTGATCTCGCATGACCGTGCCTTTATGGACAACGTCGTCACATCGACCTGGGTCTTTGATGGCAAAGGCAATATTGATGAATATGTCGGTGGTTATCAAGATTATCTGGAGCAACGTCCAGATCAGACTGTGGTTGACCAGAAAATGGCAGTCAAAAAAGCTCAGGCCAAAGCCGAAGCAGCGGCTACACCTGTAGCACCTGCGCCAAAGAAAAAACTCAGCTACAAAGATCAGCGTGAACTGGAAATGTTACCGGCTGAAATTGAAGCACTGGAAAAAGAACAAGCTGAACTTTCCGATAAACTGGCGGATGGCTCGTGGTTTGTCACAGATGCCGCAGCAGCGACCAAAGCATCTGAACGTTTAGGCGAAATTGATGAGATTTTGCTGGAAAAAATGGAACGTTGGGACCAACTGGAAAATATGACCAAAGGCTAATCTTTAAATCGCCTAGTCACTAAGCATCTGTATTCGTACAGGTGCTTTTTTATTTTACAGTTTTTTATTTCAAAAAGCTCTTCTGCTACACTGCTGACATCTTTGATTTCAAATATTGAATTTATGAGTCGAACGCCAGAATACAAACCCGGTGAATTTCAATGGTCATTCCTGTTGCCGCAATACTGGGGCATCTGGGTGGGTATTGTATTTCTGATGATTCTGGCCATCTTACCTTGGGCGATTCAGCATCGTCTGGCAGATCTACTCGGCCAGATGGCATTTAAATATTTGAAATCTCGCCGTGAAACCACGCTTCGCAATCTGGAAGTCTGTTTCCCGGAATGGTCAGCTCAAGAAGTTCGGGATAATGCCCGTATGGTCTTTATTGACCAGATGCTCGGTGTATTTGAGACCTTGAATGCCTGGTACTGTCCAAAATGGTTTAAAGGCCGGGTACAAATTGAAGGACTGGAACATATCCAGCAGGCTCAGGCAGAAGGTAAAGGGGCTTTATTGCTCGGTACCCACTCGACTTTGCTGGATGCTGGCGGTTATTTATGTGCACAGTATTTTGAACCGGATGTAGTGTATCGACCACAAAATAACCCCTTGCTCGATATGCTGATTTACCGCTGCCGTGCCACCATTTATGCCAACCAGATTGACCATGATGATATGCGTGGTCTGGTGCGTAACCTGAAAAATGGCCATGCTATCTGGTACAGTCCGGATCAGGATTTTGGTTTAAAACAGGGTGTAATGGCGCCCTTTTTTGGGGTACCTGCAGCTACAGTCACTGCACATCGTCGTTTATTGAAAATGACCAAGGCCGCTGCTATTCCACTCTATTTTTATCGAACTGGCGATATTAAAGATCCGCGTTACTGTGTGCTGATCGAGCCTGCGGTAGAGAACCTGCCAAGTGCGGATGAAGTCGATGATGCAACCCGGGTAAATCTGATTATTGAACGCCAGTTGCGCATTGCACCGACGCAATATATGTGGTTCCACCGTCGCTTTAAGACCCGTCCTGAAGGCTACGATAAAATCTATTAAGAACTAGAATTAATATGAATGCTATTATTGGCAAGAAAAATCAATGATCGGTTCCCTGATAAATCCACATTGCTTGTGTATGCCCTGCACGCTCAAAGCCTAGAGCTTTATAAAATTCAGTGGCATGCTGATCAGCCACCAGAATTTTCTGATGAAATCCTGAATAACGTTGCAGCATTTCTTGCATGATCAGACGACCAATGCCCTGTCGCTGCACCTCCGGGTGAACCAATAAATGTGGGAAATACACCACCAGATAACCGTCTGAAATCGCATTTCCCAAGCCAACCAGCCGACCGTTGATACGTGCGGTCACCAGACTATGAAAATGCTGCAAAGCCTGTAAAAGTAATTGAGGTTTTTCTGCAGCTGACCATTGATTGACAAGATAGAGCTGTAGCACTTCAGATTCATTGACTGAATCATGATCGGAAATCATAACTTTCATTCAGGTAATATCCATTTTTAATTTAAAGTTTATTTTAATAATCAATTAATTATAATAAAAAATGAGCTAAAAATAATTTAACCCAGGTTCTACATCCTGTAAAACCCGGGTTAATGAGGTTGTGCTTTCATATGTTATAATTGCTTCTTCGTTGTTGTGATTTCCCTTTCAGCATCATTTCCATGATGTTTTCATTCAGCTTCGTCTTCCTTATGAGAATATCCTTTCTCGACTCCCTGTGCTGATGAGCTTAGAATACGTGGATTCCTCTGTGCTGCCCATTCGCAAGAAGCGGAAACTGCTGTAAGCAATATCGTACACTTTTCAGCTAAAACTATAAGAATTTCTCCTTATTCTTATATGCCATCGCAATCTTATCAGTGACTTTCTTCTCTTCTTTCTCTGCCTTTTCAATTCCTTCCTGAATGGCTTCTTTGGCTTCCTGATCATCCTGGTCCGTTTCTTCCAGCTCTTCCTGATGATGCTCAAATACCCGCCCAGTTTGTAATACCAGATAAACCGGAAAATGATCTGACCCGACATGTTTTAAACGCTCCATATGCACCAGAGCGAAATCAGTACTATGAAACACATGGTCAAGCGACCAGCGCAATAAGGGATAATCGGCATGAAAAGTATTCACATAATGACGCCCTACCCGCGGATCAAGCAACCCACTAATACGCTGAAATAAACGTGTCGTGCGTGACCAGGCCACATCATTCAGATCTCCCATCACAATGCAGCTTTCATCCAGATCCTTAATCTGATCCCCTACAATCAGCAGTTCCGCATCACGTAAGGTTGAATCTTTGGCTTCAGTTGGGCTTGGTGGTTTCGGATGCAGACAATAAAGCTGTACCGGCTGTCCGGAACGTAACAAGACCTTGGTATGAATCGAGGGAATTTCATCACTCAGAATAAATTTAACCTCGGTTTCACTCAGCTCAAGTTTGCTGTACAGATGCATGCCATACAGATTATCCAAAGGTACAGGTACCCGATAGGGGTAATCTGGCTCAATGACGGCCAGCGCATCCTGCCATGCATGATCGGTTTCCAGCGTTAAGACCAAGTCTGGCTGATGGGTCTGGATCTGTTCAATCAGTAAATGATATTTAGTATTGGTGGTCAGAACATTTGAAACAATCAGGGAAATCTGACGATCCGGATCCAGCTGATCCTGCTTGACCTGCTTGACCTGTTTTGTCCAAACAAAGGTATAAGGCAAGACCATTTTCAGCTGATACGCCAAAGCAGCGATCAGGCCGACAAAAAGCAGCTGATTGAAGGCCGTCCATGGGTGATCGACCAGGAGAAAAAGAACAAAGGCAATGAAGCCCAAAACCAGAATCTGTAAACGTGGAAAATCTGCACCACGAATCCACCATTCATCTCGGGGAATCAGCGACCAGAAACTTAACCAGATGACCACGATTGCCATGATCTGGATAAACCCTACCATAAGATACACTCTTTACTAAGTTATTATTTTTTCTAAAAGAAAAATTGCTTTATCAATTTTGTATGTATCATAAAGCAGATATTTCGCTCAAGAATATTGATGTTTTGATTGTGTAGCTCTTGCAGTCACGTCCCTTTTTGATACACTCGAATCCCTTTTGATTTTTTAACGCACCGAGGCAAAGTGACATGAAAGTAGGTCTGGTCGGTTGGCGCGGGATGGTGGGTTCCGTCCTTATGCAACGTATGGTTGAAGAGAATGATTTTGCTCATTTTGAGCCATTCTATTTTTCTACCAGTAATGCGGGTGGTGAAGCTCCGGCATTTGGTGGTAAGACTGCCCCAGCACTTATGGATGCAACAGACATTAACAGTCTGAAGCAAATGGATGTCATTATTACCTGTCAAGGTGGCGATTACACCACTGAAGTTTTCCCAAAAATCAAAGCTGAAGGCTGGAATGGCTACTGGATTGATGCAGCATCTACCCTGCGTATGGATGATGAAGCAATCATCGTACTTGATCCGGTGAATATGCATGTGATCAAAGATGGTTTGGTTAAAGGCACCAAGACTTTTGTCGGTGGTAACTGTACAGTTTCCTTGATGCTGATGGGCTTGGGCGGTCTGTTCCAGAACAATCTGGTGGAATGGGCAACGTCAATGACCTATCAGGCCGCTTCAGGTGCAGGCGCGCAAAACATGCGTGAACTGATCAATGGTATGGGTTATTTATATAACAATACCAAAGAGTTGCTAGATGATCCGCGTTCTCCAATTCTGGATATCGACTCTAGAATTGCTGAATTACAACGTGGTGAAGGCTTCCCGTCTGCAAACTTTGGCGTTCCTTTAGCAGGTTCTCTGATTCCATACATCGACAAGCAGCTGGAAAGCGGCCAGTCGAAAGAAGAATGGAAAGGTCAGGTTGAAACCAACAAGATTCTGGGCAACCAGCAGATCGTGCCAATTGATGGTCACTGTGTACGTATCGGCGCAATGCGTTGTCACTCTCAGGCATTAACGCTGAAACTTCGCAAAGACGTTCCACTGGATGAGATCGAAGATATCATTGCAAATGCAAATGACTGGTCTAAAGTCGTGCCAAACACTCGTGAAGCCTCAATGACTGACCTGACTCCTGTTGCAGTCACTGGCACATTAACTGTACCTGTTGGTCGTCTGCGTAAACTGAACATGGGTAAAGAATACCTAGGTGCATTCACAGTAGGTGACCAGTTACTTTGGGGTGCTGCAGAACCTTTACGTCGTATGCTGCGCATCTTGATTGACTATAAAAACTCTTAAGTTTCCGTCAGGAAATAAAGCATGAAGCCGATCTTTATTGATCGGCTTTTTTGTGTAACTATTGCGTAAGTATTTTACAAAAAACAAACATCCCGTTAATCTATAATTTTCGCTATGCGATAATGACTGAGCTCACAGATGACTGTATATAACAAATTAAAGCTTGCCATTTTAGCCATTGTTGCTTCACAAAATATCTATGCGATTAATGTAGATTCGGTACAAATCCAGTCTGCACCTGGGGAATTGCTTTATGCGGAAATGAATTTCCGTCAATCAGATATTAACTTGCCCATTGAGGTAAGTTTAGCCTCGCCAGAAGACCTGATTTCTATGGATGCATCGCATCAGCCACCGGGTCATTTAAATTTTTTCACCCGTCGCAACAGTAATGGTACTGGGGTTATTACCATTACCTCCTCGCGCCCGGTCACTGATCGTGAATTAAATATCATTGTCAAAATCAAGGAAGGCAATGCAGCACGCCTACAGCATATCCGTACTGCATTAAGACCTAAAACTGATTTGTTACAGGCCAGCCTGAAACAGAATGAACAGCCACTCGCGCCTGTCGTAGTCGTGAGTGAAAAAGATATTGCCCTGAACTTACCGGTGAGTACGCGTTATACCAATGCACAATCCAAACCAGCCACCCCGTTTGTGGCAGAAAAACCGTTAGCCTTACAAAACACAGCACCTCCTGCATTATCAGCCAGCTCTATCCCTAAAACAGCGTTAGCTGCTGTGACCCATGAGCCGACATCGAGTATTGCAGCTCAAGTCACAAGCCCAACAAAACTTAATACTGAAACTGCGGTAGCAGCGACAAGTCATAGTTCACAGCAAGCTGGCAATGTAAACACTGCGCCAGTGAATACTTCATCCAAAGCGGCTCAAGCAGATGCAACGTCAAACTTACAGGCTGCAGCTACAAAAATTCAGGCTGAAACAAAACCAGCTGAAATTACAATAGATCCAACAAATAAAAATGCAGCCTCAGCGCAAGTTTCTGCACCGACAAGCACTGAAAACCAGATGGTGTCCAGTGATCCACTTGTCAAAAAATATGCAGAACAACAGGCTCGCAAGCAGGCGGCATCCAGCACTGCACAGGACAAACCAAATTTAGCGACTAAAACTCAGGCACAGCCGGCAGCCATCAAACAAAGCACCTCAACCCAGATCAAGCCGACGTATGTGGTACAGTCAAATGAGTCGCTTTGGGGCATTGCTTCCAGGATTGCCAATGAACAGCAGCGTCCAGTAAGTGAGGTCATGCAGCAGATCAAGCGTGAGAATGAACATGCTTTTATTGGGGGTGATGCTAACCGCTTGCGTAAAGGCGCAGCACTTAATTTAGCGACCGTTCATACTGCGAAAACTCCGATACAGGCCTCAGCAATTAAGTCTGCTCAAGCACCCTCCAAACCTGCTGCAAAAACCAAATATCGTCTAAATGAGGCTGAAATGAGCCTGGTTGCCGAGAATCAGCGTGATTCCGGCCAGGTTTCTGCCAACTCAAACACAAAAGAAAATCGAACTTCGAAAGAGTTGTCATTAAAAGTTATGACAGCCCGTGAAAAAACCGTTAAATTACAGAGAAACGTAACTGAACTAGAATTGGCACTCAATCAGAAGGATCACAGAATTCAATTATTAAATGCTCGTCTTGCCCAGCTGCAACAGCAGCTTAAAGCACAACAGGCAGATAAAAAGCCAATTAATTAAAAAGTTACACATGACGATTTATTGGGATAGGCGAACTTAAGGACTCTATCCCCAAGGGGTAAAACATGCTGATTTATGTGATTCCATTAGTGATATTGATCATCGTATTAATTGTCGTAAAAAAACGACAAGATGCTCAAGAATCAGATAAAGCAAAAACTAAAACTGTAAAAGCGAAAAAACCTGGCGCTGCGTCAAAATCCACTTCACAAAGAACCAAAGTGGTCGAGCCAGCCGGAGTCGTTAAAAAATCAGCAACGCCTCTATCAGCAGAAACACGCAAGAAAATTGAAGGTCTGATTCAGGAACGTAATTTCTTTGCAGCTGAAGCTCAAATCAATCAGGCACTGAATCGCGATAATTCTCAACATGAGTTATATTTACTGCTACTCGACATTCATATCCTGCAAAAAGATGAATTTGCGATTTCACAGCTGATTAACCATGTTCGCTCTCTGGAACTGGAAGATATTCTGGCTCAGGCTGAGGTCAAAAAGCGTGAGTTTGAAAACTCTTCGGTCGCTGTTCAGGATACTATTGATTTCCCAAGTGCTCAGCCACAAACCCCTCCTGTACAGGAAAGCAAACCTTCTACAGATGCCTTTGCAGACCTGGTTGCCACTCCTGCTTCAAACGAACAGGCATTTGATGCATTACAACAGGAACTGCAACCAAGCAAACCAGCTGCTGTAGCGGAACCAGTACCTGATATCCAACCCTTAGAGTTCAACTTTGAACCGAAGATTCCAGCGGCTGAGCCAGTAAAAACGGAAGAAGCTTCGCTTGTATCAGATAATTCAGTTGAATTTGATCTTCAGATGAATACTGCTGAAACCCAGACTGCTCCAACAACAGCAACTGAGTCAGCACCGGTTCTGGATTTTAAGCTTGAGCTTGAACCATCTATATCCTTAAAAACAGAATCAGCGCCTGCAACAACAGAAGAAATCCAGCCTTTAGATTTCTCTTTCTCTTTAGACACTCCAATACCTGCAGCAGAAAAAACAGCCGAACCTGCGACTGAGTTTGACCTGTCTAGCCTCGATATTGCAACGCCTGCAACTGAAACGCCTGCTGCGACTGAAACATCTGGACTAGATTTTAAACTTGATAATGTCGAAGCTGTAAAAGAGGCTCCTGTTTCTACAGGGGTGAATTTTGAGATTCCGACAGCGCCTGTGACTTCAACAACCGATCAACATGATCCATTGGTGCAGTCCTTCCCGGAACTGATGGAAGTTAATGAAGCGGACCTTAACCTGGAGCTGGCACAGCAATATATCCAGTTAGGCGCTTATGCAGCTGCCCGTGAAGTCATAGCTGAACGTGAAGCTGAATATACAGCAGCACAACGTCAGCAAGCCGATCAGTTGCTGAATCAAATCGCATCTTAATCAATTTCCCTTTACACTAAAGCAGTCACATTTGGCTGCTTTTTTTATGATGAAAGATATTGCACTGATTTATATGGGCGGCACCTTTGGCTGTGTCGGTGATCCGCTCGCCCCTATGTCTGCCGATTTATTTATTCCAAAACTGGAACAGCTACTTACAGATCAACCGTTCATTCAGTATTACTGCGCTCCTGTGATTAAGGACAGTAGTGCCTGTACTGCTACAGACTGGTTAGAACTGGTGCAATTTATCCAAAATCTGCAATCTGAACAGCAGATACAACATTTTGTGATTATTCACGGGACAGATACCCTGAGCTATGCCAGCGCAGTATTGGCACATTTTATGGGGAATTCGGCTCATATTGTGCTGACTGGCAGCCAGTATCCCCTCCTGAATGCTGAAGGCGATGCGCAACGCGAATTTAGCGATGCCATGGACAATCTGAGCTTTGCGCTCGCTTCAGTAACTCAGTGTAATGCAGGTGTTTATCTGGCTTTTCATCAGCAACTGATTCATGCTCAAACTGCCTTAAAGCAACATACCACTGAGCTGAATGCCTTTACTGGTCTGGATGCGCATATCGCTATTCAGGCCAACCAGCAAAGTCATCAGGTTACAGCAGACGATATTGCCAAAGCTCTGGATTTTAACTGTATGAGCTTGATGATGCAGCCGATCGATTTAGTTCAACAGTTCAATAATCTGAAAAATATTTTGGCCTATCCTCCGCATTTTCTATTCCTGCAAGGCTTTGGAACCGGCAATCTGGCCGTCAATCCAGAGATCGTAGATTTTATCAATCAGCTCTATGCCAAAGGCTGTATCTCGGTCTTAACTACTCAAGTGCCTTTCGGTGCCACCGATCAGCGTTATGCCATTGCTGAATGGGTGCATGATTGCAAAATTCTACTCAATGAAAGTTATGGCCATGCTGATCTTTATGCAAAAGCCCTAAAAATGTATTTACAATATGACACGGTAGAACAATGGCATGCCCATTGGTACGATTAGTCAGGTTTTGAGGTCATTATGCAGCGTTTTGCGGTGGGAATTGAGTTTTGTGGAACGAATTATCGAGGTTGGCAGACTCAACAACCGGGCGTAATCAGTGTTCAGGAAACCATCGAGAAGGTTCTCAGTAAAATTGCCGATGAACCGATTATTCTGCATGGTGCAGGCCGAACCGATGCCGGCGTGCATGCGACCAATATGGTCGCACATTTTGATACCCATGCCTTGCGTTCTGAACGAGGCTGGTTAATGGGCTCAAATAGCCAGTTACCTAAGGATATCTCAATCCAATGGATCAAGGAGATGGATGATGGCTTCCATGCACGCTTTAAAGCACAGGCACGCCGTTATCGTTATATTGTCTATAACTATCCGGTACGCCCTGCCTTGCTGCATAAACAGGTCACTCATATTTACTATCCACTTGATGTCAAAAAGATGATTGAAGCGGCTGCAAAGTTTGAAGGCACACATAACTTTGAGAGTTTCCGGGCAGCAGCCTGCCAGTCCAATCAGCCGGTACGTCACGTCCGTCACTGCCGCCTGATCCAGCATGGGCCTTATCTGATTCTAGATATTCAGGCGGATGGCTTCCTGCATCATATGGTACGCAATATCATGGGCTGTTTGCTGGAAATCGGCCAAGGCATGTATGGGGTTGACCATATTGACCATATTTTTGCAGCAGAAGATCGTAAAGCAGCCGGTGTTACCGCACCACCGGACGGTCTGTATTTTATCCAGGCTGAATATCCAGAGTATTTTGACCTACCCAAAGTACCTTTGGGTCCATACTGGTTAAATATGCCGGAATAAGCTAATTATTTTTAATTTTTAAATCCCTCCTAACCTCCCTTTGAAAAAGGGAGGAACTCCTCTCCTTTATTAAAGGAGGGGTTGGGGGAGGATTTTAGATTTTAAAGATTAACGCTGTTTCCGCTTTCGATATTCAACCGGTGTTTCATTGGTCCAGCGTTTAAACGCACGGTAAAAAGTACTTGGCTCCGAGAATCCAGTCAGATAAACAATCCGCTCCACACTTTCATTGGTACTCGCCAATAGACGTTTAGCCAGACGACAGCGATAATCAGACAGAATCTGCTGGAAACTGGTATTAGCCTCACTGAGCTGGGTACGTAAACGGCGTGGGGTAATATTCAGTTGAGCGGCTACAGTTTCCAAAGTCGTTTCACCACTTTCTAAAGTAGAACCGATTGCACGACGTACTTCCCCGACTAAATCGTAACGAGCCAGTTCCTGTAATTTTTCAATTGCCAGCTGTTCATGTAGCTGCAACAGTTCCGGTTCTGCCTGCCAAAGCGGGAAATCAAGAATGCTTGGATCAAAATACAAACGGGTTTCTTTCTGGCCCAGACTTACCGGACATTCATAAACCCGGAAATATTCTTCATCTGCCGCGCCTTTGGAAAAATTGAAATCGATATAGATCGGTTCAAAACGGCCTTCAGTAATAAATTTAAAGAAACGCAACACACCTGACATCGCACATTCGGTAAAGTGACGATTGACCAGACTTTCAGCAAAAGGCTGTTCACCATTGGTCAGATAGCAGCGATCATCTTCGACCACCAGCTTGGCATGAAAGGCATCACTGATCAGACGCTGATAAGCCAGTGCACGTTTCAAGCCTTCACCAAAATTCTCTGATGAAATAAACAGATGCTCAATCACCTGTCCGCGATAGAGTGGCAAATGTTCACCCAGATGCAATCCGATATCCGGGTCCTTACTGACCTCTTCTGCGGCAACCCAGAAGGCATACTGAGCACTAAGCGGAGTACGGTCATTGGTCTCCACCTGATTTAAAGCGACTCCTGCTTTCGTCAGAAGTTCTTCTGTTGGCAAACCTGCACGACGAATCGCCTGATAGCCTAAACGCAATACGACTGATGCATCCGTTAGCTGACTCACTCAAAAACCTTCCTTGTATGTACTTCATTTATACTTAAAAAGATTGAAATTAGATTAACTGTGATTGACCAAACTGACAACAGATACCACACGCTTTTTAGTTAAAAAGTTTAAACTCACACTTCGCTTATTTTACTGACAGATGATCAGTCTAACGCCCGTTACACCTTGTGTTTTGCGAAAAAATTGACTATAATTTGCGCCTTTCCAATTTATTCATTCAGGTAGGCTATGGCCAATAAAGAGGAACTCATCGAGTTCGAAGGCGTTGTCACCGAGACGCTTCCTAATACTATGTTCCGTGTACGTTTAGAAAACGGTCACGAAGTAATTGCCCATATTTCTGGTAAAATGCGTAAACACTATATTCGTATTTTGACTGGCGATAGCGTGAAGGTCGAAATGACTCCTTATGATTTGACTAAGGGTCGTATCACATACCGTGCGCGCTAAGTTTTAGCGGAAGCAAAAGCCACTCATCCAGTGGCTTTTTTATTACTTTTTCTTTTATATCAATTCCCCTGCACATTCCCTATACTGCATTCGAAGATAATAATTTCTATTTTTCTTCTAATAAAAACAGTGAATCATTCATGCAAAAAATCTTGTTTTCTCTGATCCTAGGAATCAGCCTGAGTGCCTGCGCCACTACAAGTTCGATAAAATCACGACAACTAGATCAGCAACTACAGCAATATATTGGCAAATCTGCAGAATCAATTCGCAAGGATCTGGATTTAACTGCACTCGGTTTTAAGACCTCAAAAGCACCTGTACAAACGGAAAAACGTCTGAGTTATACTGTACTTCGCACCATTGAACTTCCGTTGGGAACACCGGCCATTCAGCAAAGTGTCAGTATAGGTGCTCCTGTACGATTCGCGACTGCACCCGGCCCAGGTTATCAGGTTGAAATGCCCTGCCAGATTCATTTTCAACTAGAACAAGGGATTGCTCAATCCGTGCAATATAGCGGACGTGCCTGTTAAGACTTATTTTTGCGTTTTATTCATTTTAAAGTGGATATAAGAGCGTTCTAAGTTGTCTTGAATTTGACAGCTACAGCTAACTGCCTGATTGATCCTGTCTTGCCTAATAATAAATTACAACAGTTCCTCTCACACTTTGCTACTACACTGTTTTTAAGCGTTCCTTGAGTAGGAGTGATGTGATGTTGTTAAGCAAAGGTACTTCTCTGGTATTGGGCTTGAGCATCCTGTTGCTCGGTCTGTCAGGGTGTGCACAAACACCTACGATCAGCCAGACTGACCGTGAAACTTATTTACAGCAATTTATTGGGCAGAGTAGCCAGTATATTGATCGCAATTTAGATCTGAAACGTTTGGGTTATCAGCAAATCAGTGAACCTGAGCTCAGCTCCCAACAGCTCAGCTATGTCGTGGAACGTCCTGTGACCGTTCCCTTACCGATTGCCCAGTTTCCGGCAGCAGGTACTGGCACAGTTCCGGTTCCAGTCACTGTGAGTCCTGCATCAGGTTATGATGTGAATTTGCAATGCAAGATTACCTTTTTGCTGAAAGACAATATTGCAACTTCTGTCAGCCTTTCGGGTCGAACCTGTTAATCAAAATCAGTCGTAAAAAACGCAGCTCAAGGCTGCGTTTTTTACGTGGAACTAATGTGTAACTTAGTTCAATGCAGTTACCACTGCCTGACCCATTTCCACAGTACCCACTTTAGTCATGCCTTCAGACATGATGTCAGCAGTACGCAGACCTTGGTCTAAAACATTACCTACCGCATCTTCAATCGCTTTAGCGGCTGCTTCTTCACGGAAGGTATAACGCAGCATCATGGCTACCGACAGAATGGTTGCCAATGGGTTTGCCAGGTTTTGACCTGCGATATCTGGTGCAGAACCATGGCAAGGTTCATACATACCCTTACCATTTTCATCCAATGATGCTGATGGCAACATACCGATTGAACCAGTCAGCATTGCAGCTTCATCAGACAGGATGTCACCGAACAGGTTAGACGTTACGATCACGTCAAACTGTTTAGGCGCACGTACTAATTGCATCGCAGCATTGTCTACATACATATGAGACAGGTTAATGTCCGGATATTGCTCTTCTTTCAGTGCAGTCACGGTCTGTTTCCAAAGCTCAGTCACTTCAAGCACGTTGGCTTTATCGACTGAACATACTTTACCGCCACGCAGACCAGCAAGTTCGAACGCAACTTTGGCAATACGTTTGATTTCAGACTCTGCATAAACGTCAGTGTTGAAACCTTGTTTTTCGCCATTTTCCAGTTCACGGATCCCGCGTGGTTGACCGAAGTAAATACCACCAGTCAATTCACGTACGATCAGAATATCCAGACCAGAGACAATTTCCGGTTTCAAGCTAGAGGCATCAGCCAATTGTGGATAAAGAATCGCTGGACGTAAGTTCGCAAACAGATTCAACTCACTACGTAGTTTTAACAGGCCACGTTCTGGACGGATTGAACGCTCAATCGTATCCCATTTTGGACCGCCTACAGCACCGAGCAGAATTGCATCTGCTTTTTTCGCCTGTTCAGACGTTACGTCTGGATAAGGTGAACCGTGTGCATCAATCGCAGCACCGCCTAAAAGACCTTGTTCCCATGTTAAACCCAGATTGAATTTTTCATTAACTCGTGTAAGCACCTGTTCTGCGGCTTTTACAATCTCAGGGCCAATACCGTCACCAGCTAAAATCAAAATTTGTTTAGACATGAGCTTTTCCATTTATAAGGTCAGGCATCCACCTGACTAGGTTAAATTTTTTTTTCTACAAACTCTGCAATGCCATTGATGACATTATAAGGTTTGCAAAAACGACGAATCACTTTCTGCTCTTGCAACAGGTCCACACACAATGGATCAGGTGCAGAGGCATTTAATAAACTGGTGCTACGTGCATTTCGGTCACGGAACATTTTCAGGGTATAGCGTTTATTCGCCTTAAACTGCTGGAACAGATGCAAGGTCTCAGCCTTATCCTTGCTAATCGGATAGAAACGCACCACCAGTTCATGCTGCCCTTCCGGTACAGATAAATAAATCGGATTATCCTGTTTCAGGTTTTTGGCCTGCAAACGAACCAGACGCTGATCCAGCGCTTCTGGGCTGATTCGCTTGGTGGACTCATCCACAATCATGGTCCGATCTAAACGTTCAAACTGACAATCCGGTGTGCCTGCACAATAAATCAAGGCATTGGATTTGCTTTCTGCATCTTCTTTGGCATGTTTAAGTTTGAAGGTATCAATGCTCTGACACGCGGTCATCAGCACTGATACTGCACTTAGAGCAAGCCACTGTTTCCAATACGTTGCCATGATGTCTGTATTAACCTATCAAAAAAAAATTAATAATCTTCTGATATTAGCAAGGCCTTCGCAGTCATGCCATGACAATTTTTGCTGTTTTATGAATGAATTTCAGCAAATACCCATGGGCGTGATTGTTTGGTTTTTTCTTCATAGGCCCGAATATCATCTGCTGCCTGCAAAGTTAAGCCAATATCATCCAAACCATTTAACAAACAATGCTTACGGAATGGGTCCACTTCAAACTTGAAACTTTCGCCATTTGGTGTACGAACTTCCTGCGCTTCCAGATCAATCGTTAGCTGATAACCTTCAGCTGCTGCACATTCTTTAAATAACTGATCAACCGTTTCTTCCGGCAAGATCACCGGCAACATGCCATTTTTAAAACAGTTATTAAAGAAAATATCAGCAAAGCTTGGTGCAATCACAGTACGGAAACCGTATTCATTCAATGCCCACGGCGCATGCTCACGGCTTGAACCGCAACCAAAGTTAGCACGAGAAATTAAAATCGATGCACCTTGATAACGTGGCTGGTTTAACACGAAGTCCGGGTTAATCGGACGAACCGAGTTATCCTGACCCGGATAACCTTCATCCAAATAACGCAATTCATCAAACAGGTTTTCACCGAAACCGGTACGTTTGATCGATTTCAAAAACTGTTTTGGAATAATTAAATCTGTATCGACATTGGCACGGTCTAAGGGTGCAACAATACCTTGTTCAACGGTATAAGCTTTCATATTTCTGCTCCTGCGTACCAATTAAAATGAACGGACATCAACAAAGTGACCGGCAATCGCCGCCGCCGCCGCCATGGCTGGGCTCACCAAGTGGGTACGACCACCATTACCTTGACGACCTTCAAAGTTACGGTTTGAAGTTGAGGCGCAATGTTCGCCTGGCTGCAATTTGTCAGCATTCATTGCCAAGCACATAGAACAGCCTGGTTCACGCCATTCAAAACCAGCTTCGATAAAGACTTTGTCCAAACCTTCAGATTCTGCCTGCTGTTTCACTAAACCCGAACCCGGAACGACCATGGCCTGCTTAATGCTAGAAGCCACTTTACGGCCTTTGATTACTTCAGCCGCAGCACGAATATCTTCGATACGTGAGTTGGTGCAAGAACCGATGAATACACGGTCTAACTGAATATCTGCTAAAGGCTGACCTGCAGTTAAGCCCATATATTGATAAGCACGGTTCCAGTCATTGCGCTGTACATCATCTTTGGCCTGTTCCAAAGTTGGAACCGCTTGAGACACCGGAATCACCATCTCAGGAGAAGTCCCCCAAGACACTTGCGGTTCAATTTCTTCACCTTGTAACACTACAACTGTATCGAAGTGAGCACCTTCGTCGGAGTGCAAGGTCTTCCAGTACGCAACCGCCTGATCCCATTGCTCGCCTTTCGGTGCATATGGACGGCCTTTAACATACTCAATGGTTTTTTCATCGACTGCGACCATACCGACACGTGCACCCGCTTCGATTGCCATGTTACACACGGTCATACGGCCTTCAATCGACATGTCACGGAACACCTGACCACCAAATTCAATCGCGTGACCTGTACCGCCTGCAGTTCCGATTTTACCGATAATGGCTAAAACCACATCTTTCGGTGTTACGCCTTGACCCAATTTACCGTCAACGCGTACCAACATATTTTTCATTTTCTTCTGAACCAGGCATTGGGTTGCCAATACATGTTCAACTTCTGATGTTCCAATCCCGTGTGCCAAGCAGCCAAATGCACCATGTGTTGCAGTATGTGAGTCACCACATACAACGGTCATACCTGGCAAGGTTAAGCCTTGCTCAGGACCAACAACGTGCGCGATGCCTTGACGAATATCGTTAATATCAAATTCAACAATATCGAACGTCTTACAGTTATCATCCAGGGTTTGTACCTGGATACGTGAAGTATCATCTTCAATCCCAGCCACGCCCTGCTCACGCTCTTTTTTAGAGGTCGGTACGTTATGGTCAGGTGTCGCAATATTGGCACTTAAACGCCATGGCTTACGGCCAGCAAGTTGTAAGCCTTCAAAGGCTTGTGGCGAAGTCACTTCATGCAATAAATGACGGTCGATATAAAGTAGAGCTGAACCATCATCTCGTTGTTTTACTAAATGGTCATCCCATAACTTATCGTATAATGTTTTTGCTGTTTGGGTCTCGCCTGCCATGTCGATGTGCTCCACTGGACTGGGTAAATTCTTTCGCTAATTTTGATTATATCGCTGCATTCACATAAATCTAATTTATCATTTTTATTAGTTAAAAAACTTTTTGGAATCTTTTAAAACTTAAATTAAATCATGGTTTAGCTCTCTTTTTATAAATCTAATTTTCCGATCGTTTTATTAAAAATATTCGTTTTTACAAATTAAATGAGAATTATTATTATTTCCTCATCGGCACAGATCATTTGTTTTGAGGAAGATCCACATGGCACATATTCAACGTTTCGTAGACAACAATCAGCGCATGTTCAAAAAGACATTTAGCTATTACATCATGCACATCACTGTCGCGATGTTAGTGGGCTATTTTGTCACAGGCAGTTTAACCATGGCGATTGCCTTGAGTTTATTAGAACCGACTGTACAGGCAGTTGCTTTCTTCTTCCACGAGAAAATCTGGGAAGCAAAAAGCCAGCAACAGGATGAGGAAATCACCGCATAATTTTTTGTCGATCTTCCTCTTTGAGCCACCTACCCTCGGTGGCTTTTTTTATGACATAAAATAAAACATTTAAAAATGTGTATTAATTCAACATTAAACCAATAGTTCTATATTTTTACTTTGATTTATTCTTAAATTATTACAATAATAAACTTAAGCATAAAAAAACTTTATAGGTGATCAAGATGAATCTCGCAGCTTTTGAAGCCTTTGTAAAAGTCATGGAAACAGGTTCGATTTCTTTGGCTGCAGATCAGCTTTTTATTACCCAACCGGCTGTGACCAAACGTATTCACAGTCTGGAAGAATATTTTGGGGTGAAATTATTTGAATCTGCGGGCCGTGGTGTTCAGGCCACTCATGCGGCACATTCCCTGCTGCCTAAGGTAAAAAACTGGCTGAACGAGTTGGGTGATATTCACTACACCCTGAGTCATGAACAAGGTCAGGTCCAAGGCAAACTGAAAATTGGCACCAGCCATCATATTGGCCTGCATCATTTACCGAGCCATCTGCGTGAATATGTACAGCAATATCCAAATGTGACGCTAGATGTACATTTTGTAGATTCTGAACAGGCGCATGAACAGGTCATTGCTGGTGATCTGGAACTGGCTTTCCTGACCTTGCCACCGCATGGTGATGAACGCCTAAAATATGTCACTATCTGGAATGATCCTCTGGTTTTTGTGGTCGCACCATTCCATCCACTGGCTCAGCAAAAAAACCTGTCTCTTGAAGATCTGGTGAATTACCCAAGCCTGCTGCCTTCTGCGCAGACCTATACTACGCAGATTACGATGGCCGAGTTTGAAAAGCAGGGCATCAAGCCGAAAACGACCATGAGCAATAACCCGCTTGAATCCATCCGGATGCTGGTTTCGATTGGTTTAGGCTGGTCAGTCTTGCCCAAAACCCTGGTCAACCATGACCTGCAAGAACTGGATCTGAATCTGGAAATGAACCGTCAGCTCGGTATGGTCTGGCATCCGGGTCGTACTCAATCGAAGGCGGCTGAAGCATTGGTTCAACTGATGCAAGGCCCGTCAATTTAAAATTAATTTTCACATTTCTCTGCTGCATCGATATCGATGCAGCATTTTGTTACCTAAATACATCGCATCAGTTGCTTCCTTTCAAGTACTTTTAAAAGTATCAAATTCATTTTCCTGAAGATGAAAAATTAAAACGTATTCAAGGAAGCACAGAATGCAGATCAAATCTTCTGATTCCAAAACTTTATTATCTTCTTCTCATGACCTGCTCGAAGAAATGGGTTTATGGAAACCGCTTAAACCAACGCTACACCCGACTCCCAACCTTGATTTTGAAGATGAACCGACAGCGCGTGCCGTATTACGTGATTATTTTCTAAATACCTTTGACACCTATGAGCAACTGTTTGACTGTCTGAAAAATGAAGAAGCCTTTTATGACAAACCGATTGCCTTACGTCATCCACTGATCTTTTATTTTGGTCATACTGCCACTTTTTTTATCAATAAGCTGTTGCTGGCTCAACTGATCCCGGAACGTTTAAATCCGCATCTGGAAAGTATCTTCGCGATTGGTGTAGATGAAATGAGCTGGGATGATCTGGATGAACAGAACTATCACTGGCCTAGCATTCAGGCGGTACGTGATTACCGGCATCAGGTGCGTGCCCTGGTCTTGAAAGTGATAGAACATGCGCCGCTACAACTTCCATTGAACTGGCACAATCCCTGGTGGACCATCATCATGGGCATTGAGCATGAACGGATTCATCTGGAAACCTCTTCAGTTTTAATTCGCCAGCATCAGTTACGTTATGTACAGAATCATCCGCAGTGGCGTGCCAATGTCATTACCGGTATTGCGCCTGAAAATAGTCTGGTAAAGGTACCGGCAGGTCAGGTCAATTTACATAAAAATTTCGAACATGCTTTTTATGGCTGGGACAATGAATACGGCCACCATCATGCCGAAATTGCAGAATTCGAAGCCTCTAAATATCTGGTGTCCAATCAGGAGTTTTTAGCCTTTGTTGAAGCAGAAGGTTATCAGACAGCTGACTACTGGACTGAAGAGGGCCAGCAATGGTTAGCATTTTCTCAAGCCACACATCCTACCTTCTGGGTCAAAACGGAACTGGGTTGGTCCTTAAGACTGATGCTGGAAGAAGTTCCAATGCCTTGGGACTGGCCAGTCGAAGTGAATTATCATGAAGCCAAAGCTTTCTGTAACTGGAAATCAACACAGACCGGAGAATCCATTCGTCTGCCCACTGAGGATGAATGGTATCGATTGTATGCAGTTTCAGGACTGGATCCAAAATTACCAAGTCCTGAGCAAGCCAATATTGAATTAAAATATGGCCCTAACTCTTTTCCGGTGGATCATTTTCAGCATGGCGATTTTTATGATGTTCAGGGCAATGTCTGGCAATGGACCGAGACCCCGATTTATCCTTTCGAAGGCTTTCAAGTCCATCCTTTCTATGATGATTTTAGTACCCCGACCTTCGATGGCCAACATCATCTGATTAAAGGCGGTTCCTGGATTTCAGCTGGCAATGAAGCCCTGCACAGTTCACGCTATGCGTTCCGGCGACATTTTTTCCAGCATGCCGGTTTTCGCTATGTTGCCGCGGAAGAGACATCACCGCAGTTTCACTCTCAATATGAAAGCGATCAGCTGATTTCCCAATATCTGGAATTCCAGTATGGGGCGGAATATTTTGCTGTTCCAAACTTTGCCCAAAGCCTCATTCAACTGGCCCGTCCTTATTTTCAAAACATTCCATGCTATAAAGCGCTGGATATCGGGTGTGCAACCGGGCGCGCCAGCTTTGAACTGGCTCAGGATTTTGATCAGGTCACAGGTCTGGATTTTTCAGCCCGTTTTATTCAGCAAGGTGTGGTGCTGGCCCAAGGCGAAACCCTGCGCTATAGCATTCCTGTTGAGGGCGAACTGGTGGAATATAAATCCTGCTCACTGGCAGAACTTGAACTTGAACAGGTTGCCAATAAGGTCGAGTTTTATCAGGCCGATGCCTGCAATATGAAACCGCAATTCAAAGATTATGATTTCATTCTGGCAGCCAACCTGATTGATCGTCTGCATCATCCTAAAGCTTTTCTAAGTGAAATTCATAATCGCCTGAATATGGGCGGCATCCTGATGCTGGCCTCGCCTTATACCTGGCTGGAAGAACATACAGCACGCAGTGAATGGATCGGCGGATTTAAGCAGGCGGGAGAAAACCTGAGTACCTTAGAGGGCATCAAAGCTTTGCTAAGTCCACATTTTGAAATGCTGGACGAACCTGTGGATGTGCCTTTTGTGATCCGAGAAACAGCGCGTAAATATCAACATACCCTGTCCCAAATAACTTTATGGAAAAGGGTACGATAATTCCAAAATAAAAAAGCCAATCAGTTGATTGGCTTTTTGTTCACTACTCAATTCCGCTAGTGGCATCCTCATGCAGAGATTCATTGAGCTGATCCACCACAATGGCCCATTCTCCATCTGAAGCAATTTTTTCAGCCAGGAACTGGCGCTGTGCATCTGACCAATACGGCGCCTCCATCAGGTTTACATCTTTGGGTAATTGATGCTCATGAATAAATTGGGCAATCCCTTCTGCACTCGAATCCAGACCTAACTGTGCAAATAGATGAGTCATACGTGGTCTAACTTGGGTCATTTTCATTACCTCAGCGCTTGCTATCGTTATTGTCGACTTGCTTTATTTATTCTGAGCATAGCATGTTTATTCAGCAACGGGCATGTCAAAAAGTACCCTATTCTGCTTATAAAAAAGCACAACCGAAGTTGTGCCTGATTAAATCAAAAGAATTGCTTAAATCGACCAGTCCTGAATTTCCCAGCCCTGTTCTTTGGCCAGTGCTTCCAGACGATCATCCGGATTCACAGCAATGGCATGATCCGCATGTTCCAGCAGAAAACGGTCATTGATTGAATCTGAATATGCCCAAGACTCGGTCACGTCACGACCAGCCAACCATTGTTCCAGACGGGTCAGTTTACCTTGTTGATAGCAGGCAATATTGGTCACCTTACCGGTATATTTACCATCAACGACTTCAGCATTGGTGGCAATAATTTCAGTAATCCCAAACTCACGGAAAATCGGTGCAGTAATAAAGTCCGAAGTTGCAGTAATGCCTACAATTTCATGCCCTGCATCTTTATGGCGCTGAATCGCTTTAAAACCTTCCAGACGCATCTGGGGGCGAATGACTTTTTGCATGAACAGTTGATGTAATTCGGTCAGATAATCATGGTCATGTTGGGTCAAAAACTGGAACACAAATTCATTATAGGCATAGGGATCCAGTTGACCCTTTTTATAGTCCTCATAGAACTTGTCATTCATGGCGCGGTGATGAACGGGATCCACCAGGCCTTCATTGACCAGGAATTCCCCCCAGGAATGATCCGAATCGGTGTTTAACAGGGTGTGATCGAGATCAAATAGCGCCAATTTCATGAAAATACTCGTAAAAACTGAAATTTAAGAAAAAAATTGTAAATCTATCTCCGCTAGTCGATAGAAATTCGTTAAGATCATAGCAATTTTAACATTTTTAAACTTTGCTTTTTTTCGAGTTGGATAAAGAAATAATATTCCCCGAAAGCAAAGGCATAAATTAAACAATTTTAGGTAGCCAAATGATCGACTCAGAAGGTTTCCGACCGAATGTCGGGATCATTTTGGCAAACGATGCTGGACAGGTTTTATGGGCAAAACGCATTGGTCATAATGCATGGCAATTTCCACAAGGAGGTATCCAATATGGAGAAACCCCTGAGCAGGCACTTTATCGTGAGCTGAGAGAAGAAGTTGGCTTACTGCCTGAACACGTCCAGATTATCGCGCAGACCAAAGGATGGTTGCGTTATCGTTTGCCGTATCGATACATTCGCACGGATTCAGATCCGGTATGTATCGGTCAAAAACAGAAGTGGTTTTTACTCAAACTGACGGCGCCCGTACAGAACATTCAACTTGATCTGTCCGATCCGCCCGAATTTGATCAATGGCAATGGGTCAGTTACTGGTATCCATTAGGCCAAGTGGTGAATTTTAAACGCGATGTTTATCGCAAGGCCATGATTGAACTCTGTCAGCAATTACCACAACAAAAACCTTAAAAAAATCGCGTGCATGTGCAGATTTTTTGCTCGGCTATTGTTATAAATAAACTAAATTACCGGACTTCTAAAAAAATACGGAGCAGCCCCCATGTCGAATATGCAACTGGATACCCTGAGACGCATTGTCCAAGAGATTAATGCGTCTACCAGTTTGCATGAATCACTCGATATTATGGTCAATCAGGTCGCTGAGGCCATGCATGTGGATGTCTGCTCCATTTATCTGCTCGATGAACGCAACCAGCGCTATCTGTTGATGGCATCTAAAGGCCTGAAGCCTGAAGCTGTCGGTCATGTGTCTCTACATACCGGTGAAGGTCTGGTTGGTCTGGTGGGTCAGCGTGAGGAAATCGTTAACCTCGACAATGCCCCTAAGCATGATCGTTTCCTGTATTTACCGGAAACGGGCGAAGAAATTTATAATTCCTTTCTGGGCGTTCCAGTCATGTACCGCCGTAAGGTCATGGGCGTACTGGTGGTCCAAAATAAAGAATCCCAGGATTTTAGTGAAGCGGCTGAATCATTCCTGGTTACGCTATGTGCCCAGCTTTCGGGCGTAATCGCTCACGCTCACGCAGTCGGTAATATTGATGTATTCCGCAAGCCAAATAATTTACCGGCATATAAAACCTTCCAGGGCGTATCGGGTTCTGGCGGTATCGCACTCGGCCGTGCCATTGTGCTTTATCCACCTGCAGATCTGGGCGCTGTTCCGGATCGTGAAGCAGATGATATTAGCGAAGAACTGGCTTTGCTAGATAATGCTTTAAATTCGGTGCGTGAAGAAATTCAGTTCCTGGATGACAAAATGCAGGATGCGCTGATGGCCGAAGAACGTGCTTTGTTCAGTGTGTTCCTGCGTATGCTGGATGAAAATGCCCTACCATCGGAGATTAAAGCACTGATTCGTGATGGTCACTGGGCACAAGGTGCGGTTCGGATCGTGATTGATAACCATGTGGCGCAGTTTGCCCAGATGGAGGATGATTACCTGCGTGAACGTGTCGCTGATCTAAAAGATCTGGGACGTCGTATTCTGGCCAAGTTGCAGGAAGCCGATGAAAGCCATCGCGAACTGACAGATGAAAGTATCCTGATTGGTGAAGAAATTTCAACGGCTGCACTGGTGGAGTTACCTGTCGATAAGATTGCAGCAATTGTCACCACTGAAGGTGCCATGAATTCGCACATGGTGATTGTGGCACGCGCACTCGGTATTCCGACTGTCGTGGGTGTGACTGAACTGCCAATCAATACCCTGGATGACGTCGAGATGATTGTCGATGCGCATCAGGGCCGTATCTTTATCAATCCACCACGTCGTCTGCGTACCCGCTATAAAGAAATTCAGAAAGAAGAAGAACAGATTGCCAAAGATCTACGTCAATACGAGACCAAAGATGCAATTACGCCAGATGGTACCGCTGTACGTCTGTTTGTAAATACCGGCCTGATGATTGATGTGGTTCGTGGTGTACAGCGTGGTGCCAAAGGTGTTGGCCTATACCGTTCGGAAATCCCGTTCATGCTACGTGACCGCTTCCCGGGCGAAGAGGAACAACGTGCCATTTACCGGCAGCAACTGAGTCACTTTGCCAATAAACCGGTAGTCATGCGAACGCTGGATATTGGTGCAGATAAAGACCTGCCATATTTCTCGATTGAAGAAGAAAATTCAGCATTGGGCTGGCGCGGAATTCGTTTCACGCTGGATCATCCTGAAATCTTTTCTTCACAGATTCGCGCCATGCTAAAAGCCAGTATCGGTCTGAACAATCTGCATATCCTGTTGCCGATGGTGACCAGTGTCAGTGAAGTTGAAGAAGCACTGTATCTGTTAGAGCGTGATCATTATGCCGTTCAGGAAGAAGAGCAGGTCAAAATTACCAAACCGCAAATCGGAATTATGGTCGAAGTACCAAGCGTACTGCATCAGATTGATGAATTTTCTGAACTGGTCGATTTCTTCTCGGTCGGTTCTAACGATTTGACCCAATATTTACTTGCTGTAGACCGGAATAATCCACGTGTGGCCAATGTCTATTCACACTTACATCCAGCGATCCTGCGTGCCCTGACCCGTCTGGTAGAGGATTGTCACCGTAATAACAAACCGATCAGTATCTGTGGTGAAATGGCCGGTGATCCTCTATCGGCCGTACTATTAATGGCCATGGGATTCAATACCCTGTCCATGAGTTCTAGCAATATTTTGAGAGTCCGAAAAACGATTTGTCATGTACCGATGCCTGATGCACAGGAATTACTCAAACATGTACTAAAACTGGACAATCCACTCATGGTAAAAAGCTGGATGGAGCATTATTTTAGAACACATGGTTTAGGAGATATGGTGAAATCCACCACCCGTATGGTCAGCGCTTAAGGAGGAACTTTTCCAGGTTCCTCTGCATCTGTCGAGGTACTTATGGAATTTGTGCTTATCCTGCTTATGCTGGCTGCAGCGTTTTATTTTATTATTGTTGCACCGGCCTTACGTTCGCAAAAATCCAGATATACATCTTCTCGTGGTCGTAATAACACAAGTACCAGTCATCAGTATATCCGTGAAACTGAACGTCCTAAAGCCTGTCCCTTATGGGGAATTGAAATTTCTCGTACCCAGCAACGGCGTTTAGGCAAGAATGATCCATCGGTCATTGCCGCAAAACTGTATCGGCAACAGCTAGGAAAATTTGCCAGTTTTCAGCAAACCCGGCCTATGGCTGATGCTGATCCAAATAGATCTTCGAGTTCTGCGACCCTGCCCCGTTTTTTTCAAAATATGTTTCCCGAAGAAGCTTCTTCAACCACCCGGCGGACTTCACCGCATTCTTCGAAAAGAAATTCATCTTTTCACTATACCCTCCAGAATCCCTTAAAGTCAGCTCCTGTCCAAAGCAGATCCACTTCTTCCTGGCCGCCCTAAGCCGCCCATAAAAAAGGGCGATCATCTTGTTGATATCGCCCTTGTTTGTGCTTGGTATAACCACGTTTTGCATTTTTCTTCCGGTCTACAAAAACCTGGCTTTTATTGACTTCATGCATATGTTTGGCCACGAAGTTTGGCATGACTGCCTCTACAGCTTTTTTCTTTGCCATCTTGCTCTCTGTTTAATTTGGACTAAGGAAATGATCCGCTCGGGATGTGAAATGATTATAAGGGCGACTGGCCAATTTTCAAGCAGATCAGGACTTAAATATTTTCCAGAAAATAGATAATTTGGTAGATATTCTTGCTGTAAAAATCAGAAAATTGTGAGCAAGAGAATGCTGATTTAACTACCTGTTTAATCCTTGAATTTTAATCCTTAAATCTTTCTATTTAAAAAATATTTATAAAATTAATAACTTAATAAATATTTAATAAAACCTAATGAAATCTAAAAGAGATATTGAAGCATTTTTCTGACTTAGAGAAGACATCTTAAATTCTGATTTTCTTACTTAATCATTTTAAACTGAGTAAAAAATTTGCATATTTTAACATTGTCACATTTCTAGAAATATCTTATGTTCAAATTAGATTATTTATTTTCAATGACTTAATTTTTATTCATTTAGGCAGTATTTTCTGAAGTTACAGAAAAACCAAACTTATTGCCAAAACACCCAATTCAACAACTCACTTAATTAAAAATCTGTTGGAAATAAAGCCCCTAATGTTATTCCTGCGCTTATAGATGATTTTTTTGAATGCTGGAATAACGAATAAAATTCTCAACGCTTGGAGAGAAATATGAGCCAAGATAT
The DNA here is from genome assembly GCF_013419915.1 of Acinetobacter sp. YH12043. Taxonomy (NCBI): domain Bacteria; kingdom Pseudomonadati; phylum Pseudomonadota; class Gammaproteobacteria; order Moraxellales; family Moraxellaceae; genus Acinetobacter; species Acinetobacter sp. YH12043. The sequence goes on along the minus strand of NZ_VOZD01000001.1, from coordinate 198,320 downwards.
GAAAAAGTGCCCTGTCACCCATCTGACTACTGAAGCTGGCGCACCTGTAGTCGACAACCAGAACAGTATGACGGCAGGTAGCCGTGGCCCATTGCTGGCCCAAGATTTATGGCTGAATGAAAAACTGGCTAACTTTGTTCGTGAAGTGATTCCTGAGCGCCGTATGCACGCAAAAGGTTCAGGTGCATTTGGTACCTTTACCGTAACCAATGACATTACCGAATATACCCGTGCAAAAATTTTCTCGGAAGTCGGTAAAAAAACTGAACTCTTTGCCCGTTTTTCGACCGTCGCTGGTGAACGCGGTGCAGCTGATGCAGAACGTGACATTCGTGGTTTTGCCCTGAAATTCTATACCGAAGAAGGGAACTGGGACCTAGTCGGTAACAATACACCGGTATTCTTCCTGCGTGATCCACGTAAATTTCCTGACTTAAACAAAGCAGTAAAACGTGATCCGAAAACCAATAAACGTAGCGCCACCAATAACTGGGATTTCTGGACTTTATTGCCGGAAGCACTACATCAAGTTACCATCGTAATGTCCGATCGTGGGATTCCGGCTGGTTACCGTCATATGCACGGTTTCGGCAGTCATACCTACAGTTTTATCAATGCCCAAAATGAACGCTTTTGGGTAAAATTCCATATGCGTACCCAGCAAGGTATCAAGAATCTGACTGATGCTGAGGCAGCAGAGTTGATTGCTAAAGACCGTGAAAGCAGTCAAACCGACCTGTTTGATGCGATTGAACGTGGCGATTATCCGAAATGGAAAATGTACGTTCAGATCATGCCTGAAACAGATGCCGAGAAAGTGCCTTATCATCCGTTTGACCTGACCAAAGTCTGGCCGAAAGGTGATTATCCACTAATTGAAGTAGGTGAATTCGAACTCAACCGTAATCCGGAAAACTATTTCCAGGACGTAGAACAAGCCGCTTTTGCGCCAAGCAATCTGGTACCAGGTATCAGCTATTCACCGGATCGCATGCTACAGGCACGTTTGGTCAATTATGCTGATGCAGCGCGTTACCGTGTAGGTGTGAATCATGCCCAGATTCCGGTCAATGCCGCACGTTGCCCGGTACATTCAAATCACCGTGATGGTTTGGGCCGTATGGATGGCAACTATGGTTCATTGCCGCATTATGAGCCGAACAGTTTCAGCCAGTGGCAGGAACAGCCAGAATTCAGAGAGCCCCCTCTCAAAATCACGGGTGATGCAGATTTCTGGGATTATCGCAAAGATGATAATGACTACTTCAGCCAGCCACGTGCCCTGTTCAACCTGATGAATGATGAGCAGAAACAGGCTCTATTTAATAATACCGCAGCCGCAATGGGTGATGCGCTTGATTTCATCAAGTACCGTCATATCCGTAACTGTTATGCCTGTGATCCCGCCTATGGTGAAGGTATTGCTCAAGCTCTTGGGATGAGCGTAGCTGATGCCCAGATGGCTCGAGCAACTGATCCAGCTAAAGGCCTACCAAGCTTTCTCTAAGTTTTTTAGCTTGAACTGAGCGAATAAAAAACCACCCGAGGGTGGTTTTTTTATTGGTGTTAAATTAAAGCATTAGGAATATGAATTGCAGTTCATTTCAGGTCATGTGTTTGACGGTCACGGATTTCAAAAAGGTTCTTCTACCGGTACCCAGATCTTTTTCATATCCATCAGATTCACGAAGAAATCATTGCTCAACATACCCACCCGATCAGTCAGTATGCCATGCTTGTTTCCACCACGATTGGCACCTGTACCCTTCAGCATAGGATTTAATCCTATACAAATGAGAGCTACTCTATATGCTAGCTAACGACTCAATCGTTATACAGGAGTGATCTTAAGCCCTTAGACAATAATCCGTTTGCCTTCACGAATACAGTAAAACGGGTTAATCAGCTTGGATGAATGCTGAATAATATGCTGCAGTTCATTTTCAGGCTGGTCACGTGCTTCATCAGTGAGCTGGAAGGTCCGATAATGAATGGCCATAGAACAACGTGCCATTAAGTCCTGATGGGCATGAAAAGCATCTTCCGGATTCATATGAATATTGCGCATCAGTTCACGCGGTTCATAGGCACCGATCGGCAACAGCGCAATTCGTGGTGGTCCAAGGCGTTTGCGAATTTCCTTGAAATGCGGCGCATAGCCGCTATCCCCGGCAAAATAGCAATGATCCTTACCATTCAACAAGGAAAAACCGCCCCATAATGCACAGTTCTGATCGCGCATTCCACGTCCTGAAGCATGCTGTGCTGGCGAGTAGACAATCTGGATATCTTCAAAAAATGCATTTTCCCACCAGTCCATTTCAATGACATTATAGTCTTTAGGCAGGTACCAGCCATTGCCAAGGCCAGTATAGATCGGCATTTGATAGGTCTGATGCAGCCAGGCCAAGGTCGCCAGATCCATATGATCATAATGGTTATGGCTGAGCAATACGGCATCAATATGCGGCAGCTCATCCAGGGCAATGCCAGCAGGAATGACGCGCTGTGGCCCTCGGGATGCAGAAGGACTGGCATATTCACACCAGACCGGATCAGTCAGAAAATTATACGGCCCGATCTGGATCAGAGCGGTAGCATGCCCAATAAACCAGATTTGCCAGTCATCTAAAGTGGCTTCCGGCCGATTTTGTGGTAAAGCACGCGGACGTGAAAAAAACTCGGCACGTTCCTGTTCCAGATTTACTTCCCAAGTTCTGGATTTTCTGGTGAATAACCATTTATACAAGTCAAAGCGACTCTGCTCGAGCGAATGATGCTCCAGATTCTTAAACCGCTCACCATCAAAATGATCGGAATGTAGATAATCAAATACCGGCTTGGACCAGAGATGTTTCCAACTGGACTCAGTCTCAAGCTGAAATTTTTTAGTCTTGAAAAGATCTTGCATAAATATCCACTATTTATTATTTGTTATATGCAAGACAGCATCCACCTGGAATTTTCAAACGGAGCATCTCTTTAAATCGCATACAAACTTATATACTTCGGTATTTCAGCATAGTATGAAATACGTGCCTAAGATTCATTTATGTTTTTGTTATTTTTAGCAAAACATCGAGCCCATGGAAAGACTAAAACCGATGAAAAGCTTCTAAAAAAATGAATACTCGAGATCAAGTTTGTGTCCATTCTGCTTTCTAAAAAGACAGGAGAATGATCGATATTCATCCGACAATTCTCACTCCATACCTGACTGTACATGATTTCATGACCTAAATTTTTATTCCGTATTCATGTAATCACGCTTGATGCCCTCCTGACTATCCGACGAAAGTTATCTGCTGAAATCTTCACTTCCTCAAATACGACCTTGGGTCCGTTCCAGCCATACCGCTTTGGTTTGAGGTTTCACAAACAGAGTAATAATTTCAGGGTGTAGCTGTTTGATCTGCGCTTCAATCCGGTTGACGCAAGCTTCGATTTCATCAGAAGTAAGGTCATCTTTAAATTCCAGACTTAAGGAGGCAATCACCTGATGCGCGCCCATCTGCTCGGTGAGTACACCATTGGCGCTATAGACCGCAGCATCCTGCTGAGCAATGTTAAGTACATTTTCACGCAGTCTAGGATCTGCTGTTTCACCCAGTAATAGGCCTTTGGTTTCACGTGCCAGCAACCAGGCCGATACCGCCAGCACAACACCAATCAGAATTGAAGCTGCGCCATCCAGCTCAGGAATATTCAGTTGATGTGCCAGGAAGATACCGGTCAAGGCAATAAACAGACCGATCAATGCAGCTGTATCTTCAAATAACACGGTAAAGGTTGTTGGGTCTTTGCTGCGTCTAAAGGCTTCAAAATAGCCCATTTTCCCTTTCATTTTTCGGAATGTTTTCAATGCGACAAACCATGAAAAACCTTCACATAGAATGGCAATACCGAGCACCACGTAGTTGATCATCGGATCCTGCATTTCTTCAGGATGAATAATGTGCTGGATGCCCTGGTAGATCGACACAATGGCACCTAGAGCAAAGACCATCAAGGCCACGATAAAGGCCCAGAAGTACAGTTCACGTCCATAGCCGAAAGGATGCAAGGCATCAGGGCGCTGCTCAGCCTTTTTCATACCATACAGCAGCAGAATTTCATTCAGTGTATCAACCACCGAGTGAATCGCTTCACTCAGCATCGCAGAACTATTGGTGATATAGGCCGCAATAAACTTCACCAGCGCAATAGCCAGGTTGCCAAATAATGCTGCATAGACCACAATTTTATTAGATTCAGATGACATTCAAAGTTGTCCTAATTTTTTTCTCAAACAGATGGATCTATTTGATTTTTCATTTTATCTCTTTGCATCTTAATAAACTGCTGACATAAATTGTTTATTGTTTTGTTGTTCTCATTTTTAATCGGAATCTTCATGCCTGTGATTATCCCTACTTCTGCCGATCGTCATCCTCAGCTCCTAGAACTGTGGGAGCAGTCCGTCCGGGCTTCGCATCACTTCCTGAATAACGAGCAGGTCCTGAAGATCCGTCAGCAGATTATTGATCATAATTATTTCACCCACGTGCAATTGTTCCATGTGGAACATCAGCAGCAGATTCTGGGTTTTATGGGCATTGCAGGCAACAAACTGGAAATGCTGTTTGTCTCTCCTGCGGCATTTAGAAAAGGCATAGGCAGCCAGTTATTACAACATGCGCTTGCTCTAGGTGTGACTGAAGTCGATGTGAATGAGCAGAATCCTGATGCGACTGCTTTCTATTTAAAACATGGTTTCAAGATCATCAGCCGTTCAGAAACCGATGCTGAAGGTAATCCCTACCCAATTCTGCATCTAAAACTGCAAAAATAAAAAAGGAAGCCAAAGCTTCCTTTTAGGTCTGAATTTAACTTGAACAATCTATTTTAAGATTTAGAAAAATACTGCTCGCGCCATTCTTTCCAGAAGTACATCACGATCCCGAACATCACCACGGCAATTCCGGCAAAGGCATGACTGCTGATCACTTCGTTATTCAGGGTTGCACCGAGAATCAGGGCAATGATTGGCGTCATTACATTACTGAGGGATACGGTGGATGCGGCTAAACGGCGAATCAGCCAGAAGTAACAGAGCATCGCCACAATCGAAGACAGGATCATGGTAAAACCAAAGCCGAATAGCGCCTGCATACTTGGCGTTTGTGTTGGGAAAGATTGCCAGATAAAAGGAATGATTAGTAATGATCCCAATGAGGAAACAATCAAAGAACCCGTTGCTTGTGACATTGGTTTTAACGGTGCATTGATCTGCTTCACCCAGAAAATCGAGCTGATATAAGACACCATGCTAATCAGCATTAGCACCACACCCCACGGATTCACCTTACTATCTGCTGATTCCGCAAAGACAAAACTTAAACCACCGACGGCAACTGCCATACCGAGCCATTGCAGCCAAATCAGACGATTGGTTTTCAGGATGACATGCCCGATTAGACCTGCAACCAGTGGTGAGAAACCGAAAATCAATGCCATTAAGCCAGAGGTCAAATAATTCGCCGCCAGATAGATAAATAACTGCGCACCAATGAGGTTCAGACTACCTGCTACATAGCTCATCATTGAGGTTCGGTCAAAGGGCAATGGATTACGCATCGCTGCCAAGATCGCCAACGCCAACACAGAAGCCCCGAAATAACGGATGATCAGCACCCACATCGGGTGCACTTCCTGCACGCTCCAGACAATCGCCAGTGGCGTTGCTGCCCAGATCAGTACCAGCAAGGCATAAATACTTGCCGTCACCAGCATGGGAGATGAATTTGAATTCATAAAGGACTCAATTAAATTTTAATCAGAAAGAATTGAACTAACTTCTCGCTTAAATCCACAATCAACAATACTGATGGCGGCATAGATGCCGCTCGAGCTTTTGGAATACAGGGAAGTAGCCTCAAATGCTCAAAAGATTTTTGTTACCTTGCGCCATATATGGCTCATCTTTTAAAAGTAAAAGCACCTACTCTATAACTTATATAAGTAGAATCAAAATTGGAGGTCATGATAACTGCTCATCACAATCAAGTCCCTACATCTTTCAATATTTTTTAATACTCATAAAAAAGCAGACCCAAGTTGCCCAAGGTCTGCCCTTTTGTAAACTTATCAATAAAACAAAGTTATTTCACAAGTTTACGAAGATCCTGGCTGAGATCTAAATATTTATCTGCTTCAAACGCTGCATTCTTGCTGATCAGCTTTTTCAGGTGACGCATTTCTTTTGCCGCATTTACCGTAATACCGCCGACAATAACGCCATCAGTCACACCAAACATCACGAATGATGATTCAGCGCGAAGCTCTGGATTGATTTCACCACGAACTTGCCATTCAGCAGCCGCCATGTCACCTACGAACTGATAATTGATGTCCAACTGATCTGTCCAGAACCATGCCGGGTTAGGTGTCGGATGCTCAACGCCCATCACATGACGTGCAAAGATCCCTGCTTGCAGGTTGGCATTTTCCCAAGTTTCGACACGACGGTGGTTACCGCAATTACGAAGTTGAGTTGCCACATCACCTGCTGCATAGATGTCTGCATTTGAAGTCTGGCAGTTTTCATTTACTTTAATCGCGAAATCAACATCCAGGCCAGCTTCTACAGCCAATTGTGCATTTGGCACGATACCAATACCATAAACTACAGCATCAGCGCGAAGTTCTTCACCACCCTCAAGGGTAATCACCACTTCTTCACCATCCAGTTTGCAATCTGCAATTTTGGTTTCCAGACGAACGTCGATCCCTGCCAAACGTTGTTGTTCAAGCAGGAATTCGCTCAGGATACGAGGTGAACAGCGGCCCATCACCATAGGACCCATTTCGATCACAGTTACCTGACACTCTTTGAAACGTGCTGAAGAAGCCAGTTCCAGACCGATCACGCCACCACCAATCAGGACAATACGACGGCCTGATTGCAATACTGGAACCAGTGCTTGTGAATCTTCTAGGTTACGTAGCGTATAAACATGTTTACCCAGCGCATCGAAGTTCGGCAGACGACGAGCTGCGCCGCCTGTAGCAAGCAACAGTTTGTCATAAGCAACAACGTCACCATTTTGAAGTTCAACCGTTTTCGCTTCAGCGTTGATTTTTTTCACGCCATTGCCACGAATGGTTTCTACACCAAGTTCCGCCAGTTTTTCTTCTGACAGGATTTCAATCTTGGTCTCTTCAGGTTTTAGAATCACGTCTTTAGACAGTGGCGGACGCTCATAAGGAAGATGCGTTTCATCACCGATCAGAATGATTTTACCTTCGTATTTGTTGCCACGAAGTTCTAAAATCGCGCTTGCACCTGCCTGGCCAGCACCTACAATTACGATGGTTTCGATGTTGCTCATGTCATTAACCTTTTAACTCTGCAGATACGATGCCGAAGCCCGCAATCCATTCACTGATTTCTTCATAACAGTGCGTTGTCATTTCGTACTCGCCCATTTCGCTTAAAGCAGCAAATGCCGCCATCCACGAACGGACTTCCTGACCACCACGGCCACCATCACGGCGGATTTCAGCTTCAGTCATGGCTTCTAGTGCAGCGAAATCAGCATTTTTGAATTTTTCAAGCAATGCGATATCCCATTCAGCATTCAGAGGAACTGCAACAGAGGTGTCGCCCGCTGCCAGTTTTTGTCCCACTGCAATGATTTTTGACTGACGCGCGTTACGTGCTTCAGGTGTCGGGTTACGACCTGCAATCAGGAACTCTTCCACTTCTGGTGGTACAGAACCCATTTGCGGAGTTGGTGGATCGTGTGACAGACCACCTGTACCTAGGACAAGTACACGCTCATTTTCAAGGTTCAGAGATTTGATGAACTGACCTACAGCACGGCCTAAAGCGATGGTACGCTTCGTAGTTGGCATCGGTGCTGCAGCGCCATTAATGAAAATTGGAATCGTTGGATAACGATCAAGTTTGCCGTCGCACAGGAAGTGCAATGGCTGAGTCACACCATGGTCAGCTTGCATACGGTAAGAATACGCAACGTCCACGCCCTCATCGAGTACACGACGCACTAAGCCCAGTGCTTTGTCTTCTGGTACATCAATGTATGCATTGTCTTTACCATAGTCCCAGTCACCTGCAGCAGTCGCGCGAATGCCCACACAGAAGCTTGGCATCAGGTCATAGAAGAAACCATTGAAATGGTCAGGACCAAAGGTAATGATCAGGGTTGGGTCGTAAGCTTTTACTTCAGCAGAAAGTTTTTCAAACGCTTCACGAACAGCCTGTTCTTTGCGTTTTTCCTGCGGTGAAGCAAATTCCATTAAAGGACTGTGCGATGCACAAATAAGTTTAACGGCCATGAGAGACTCCTTAAAAGGAAGGCAGCCAAGAACAGGCTGCCGAAAAGTCCATTTCAGACTAGATTTTTATTCGTCAAAGAAACCGGCACGTGGCTGACGTAAGCCGCGAATACCCAGACCGCATTCTGCATTGATCAGAACACCAGTCAAAGGACGGTTATTTTGACGAGATGCCAAGAGCACATATGAACCAGTCATATCTTCCGGCTCAGGTAAGAAATTCAGTGGCATGCCACGGGCGATTTTCTCAGGATCACGTGCATCGAGCAGGCCAAGATTTTCCTGACCCAAAGATGCAGCACCTTTGATATTCACATTCATACCTGATGGCGCAACGGCATTGACTCGGACTTTAGGTGCAAGTTCATAAGCCAGTTCTTTCATAATGCCTACACCGGCATGTTTTGATGCAGTGTAAACCGGACCGCCACCTGCAGAATAAAGTGCAGAATTTGACAGTGTGAAAATGATCGAACCTTCAGATTTCACGAGCTCATCAAGTGCAGCTTTGGCACCCAAGATCAGAGATTTGGTATTAATCCCCATAATCTCATCAAAGGCTTTTTCCAGCTGCTCACCTGAAGTATTGACGATATCGGCATAGTGATCCCAGATACCGGCATTACCCACGAAACAGTCGAGTTTACCGTAACGCTCTACAGTCGCTTTAACAGCACGGACGTTGTCTTCATAGCTGGCCACATCACCTGCGATTGCCAGCACGCGGTCACCAAAATGTGCATTCAGTGCATCGACTTTAGACTGTGAACGTTGAAGAACGGCCACTTGTGCACCCTCTTCCAGGAAACGTTCTACCAGTGCCCAACCGAGACCTGAACCACCACCAGTGATCAGTGCAACTTCGCCTTGTAGCCAACCCATGATTACTCTCCTGCCATCTCTACGTATAACGCACCATCTTCAAGTACAACTGGGAATGTTTGAATTGGGTCAGTTGCTGGTAAGCAAAGTGCCTGACCTGTTTTCAAACAGAAACGAGCTGCATGAAGTGGACATTCCACTGTACCGTCGTCTTCAAGGTAGCCTTCAGACATAGAAGCATTACCGTGTGAACAGCGGTCGTTCATTGCGAAGAATTCGCCACCGTTGTTGAATACTGCAAGCGCTTCGATACCGTTTACGCCGCAATCCACTTTTAACGCTTCGCCTTCGTCTAATTCGTCAACTTGGCAAACAAAAATCTTATTCATTAGAAGAACACACTCAGGTTATGTGAGTTATAGGTAACTTGGTCAAGCGTGATCTTACGGTTGAAGATCTGGAAGCCCAGGCCGCCTTCAACTTTGCGGATCTTGTCATGACGTTTACCACAGTAAATCGTAACGTCTTTCTCTTTCTGAGTACGGTACAGTAGGTATGTCACGTACACATCGTATTCGCCTTCAACTTCAGTTGGCTCAACAATCACGTTGCTCACCATGTGAGTGGTACGTGATGGAGGCTCTTCAGCCCAAGCCATACCAGTTTCTAGACGTGCAACACGACGTTCCAGAAGATCTTTCGTATCGTTGAATACCCAGGTAGTAGGTGGTTCAACTGAACGACGACGGTCACGCGTTTGAGCGTTTGGTGTAGTACGTAGCGTGTAAGAAATATCTTCAGCTAGCGTGTCTAACCATTCGCGGAATTTCCAGTCATCAAGAAGCTTGGCTTCTTGATACAGGAACTGACTAATTTGGTGATGAAGTTCTAAACTGATTTGACTCATTTCATAAGCTCCTTCTCGTATTCGTCAGCCGCAGCTTCAACGTCTTCCCATTTTTCATGAATCAATAAATCTGCCCAACGGCGGTACATACCACGTGCTGCAGTTTCAGAGAAAATATAGTTAGTGATACCCGGGATACCATCTTCACGTACTTTCTCGTTACCTTTACCCATTTCCATAATGAGTTTGTTTTGACGCGCTTTGTAACCACGTAAAACTTTTTGGATTTCGATCCAGTTTTCAGAGTCATCTTGCTCTAGGAAACCAGCAGGACCGAAGGCACGAGTTGCAGAACGTTCAAATGCTGCTTGTACATCTTCTGGCGCGTCCGCATCACAGATACAGAATGCCCAAACTTCAGTTTTGTTTGGACCACGTGGGTGCCATACACGAAGAGTCGCAGTACCGTTCAACCAAGACAATGTAGGGAACATGGTGTTGTGACCTGCAAGACGCAGCGCACGAGTTTCACCTAGGCGTTCTTTCACTTCTTCGTAAGTTTCGCGGAAGTAGTTTGCTACTTCACCATCAACCCATACGTTTGCGTCTGGTTTCTCTGTGAAGAAGAAGCCTGAACCGTGACCACGTGAACCGTATTGGATCGCGTCTTTCGCAGTTTCCCAAACTGGACGAGCAGTTTGTGCAGCACCTAATTTCTTAGAAGATTCGTCGTCTGGTTTCGCACCAAGCACCTGAATTGCAGATGCGTGAGAGAACAACGCGTGATATTGGTCAGATGCGAACTGTTCAGCTGCAAATTTCCAGTTACACTCGATTTCCCATTTGTGTACACCACCCACAATCACAGTACCGCCTTCACGACGATCTACAACGCCGTCCAGGTACCAAGCGATATCGCCCATGTATTCTTCTAGATCTGGAGTCGTTTCATCCCAGCATCCGAAAATCAGGCCTTTGTATGATTTAACACGGTTAACTTCTACCAGACCCCATTGCTCTTTACATGCACCATGTGGGTAAGCACGATCTTCAAGCGGGATGTCTTTTAGAGAACCATCAATACCGTATGACCAGCCGTGGTATGGGCAAGTGAACGCACGTGTATTACCACAGTCTGCGAAGCTTACGCGCATAGAACGGTGACGGCATTGGTTTAAGAATGCTTTGATTGAGCCATCTTTTTGGCGTGCCACGATGATTGGATCTTCACCCATGTAGGTATTGAAGAAATCGCCAGCCTTAGGAATTTGGCTTTCATGGCAAAGGAATAACCATGTACGACCGAAGACACGTTCAAGTTCTAATTCGTAAATGTCAGGATCTGTATAGATAGATGGCGTGATACGTCCATTTTGTGCATCGACTAAAGCGTCGATTTCGCGCACATCAATTTTTCCACTCATGAAAAGCTCTCCTGTGACCAGTTATGGCACAAAGTAATAGACTCAACTTTTCAACGATGATGGATTTTAGGGCGGTTTTGGGGAAATATTTTTTTTGTTTCAATTAATAGTTTTAAGCAATTATTCTAGGCGTGTATTTTTATATTAAAACACTAATCAATCCCTCCAAAGCATTTACTTTCTAAATGACAAAATAATCTTCACGACATAGTTGTTTATAGATTATACTCTTCTGAAATTATAGTAAGACATTTTTTGGATTACTCGACGGGCTGATGATATGGAATTACGACACCTCCGCTACTTCATTACTGTGGCTGAAGAACTCAACTTCAGTAAGGCAGCACTCAAACTTTACACGGCTCAGCCATCACTTAGTCAGCAAATCAAAGATTTGGAAGAAGATGTCGGTGTCAAACTGCTACACCGTACCAAGCGTAAAGTCGAACTGACCGAAGAAGGTGCTGTATTCCTAGAACAGGCCCGCCTGACGCTGGCACAAGCTGATAAGGCGATTGCCATGGCCCGTCAGGTCTCACAAGCCAAGCAGCAGATGCTACGCATCGGTTTCGTCCCTGTCGCGGAAATGAAAATCTTCCCATATATCCTGCCGAATCTGCGCGTGCAAAACCCTGATTTAAAAATTGAATTGCTCAGTCTGAACAATAATGAGCAAATGCGATTATTGAAGAAAGGCGAACTGGATCTGACCTTTACCCGTCACAATTTCCATAGTGATGAAATTGAAAGCCAGTTTGTGATTCGTGAGCCATTGATCTTCATTTTGCCGAAGGATCATCCTTTAGCGAAATACGACCGTATTCCAGTTAAATTACTGAATGGTATAGATTTTATTATTCCATCTGCAGAACAGTCACTCACCCTGCACAATACGATTATGGAATTTGCCAAGACCAATGGCATTGAGCTTAATATTGTGCAAAAGGCGGATAATATCCTGTTCAATATCAACTCGATTGGAATGGGCTTGGGCTGTGCCATCCTGCCAGGCTATATCGCACCATTGACCATGAACAATACTGTAATCCGCCCGCTGGATGTAGAACTTCCCTTTTTAGATCTTTATGTTAGCTATCGCAAGGATAGTAATTCAGTCGCAGTGAAGAAGTTCCTGGAACTCCTGACTCGCGTATTCTACCTAGACATTAACCGCGACGAACCACATTAATTTTCTATTTTTATAGCAGCACACGTAATTTCCTCTGAGAATACGTGTGCTTTTTTGTTTTTATTTTTTCTGATCAAAATTTCATTTTATATTCATTTTTCCTATGAAAGACCACATCTAGCTTGGCTTCCAACATCTCCGACCATGGCTTATTAGGTTTAATTTTTGCTCAAATTAGGCTTCTTTTACAACTTAAGTCTAATAAGAAGTCTAAGGCCCATTTTAATTTTTGAAATTCTGATTAATAGCTAAAAGGCATTAAAAACATTCAAAAAATTCACTGAATGAAATGACACTCATTTGGCAGCTGTAAATTAAATATTTTAGAAAGAAAAAAAGGATGACCGAAGCCATCCTTTTTCACCGAGCTACGACTTATTTTACGCCGTGAACAGCCAGGTAGTTTTTAATGACAGTATTGAACTCATCTGCTTTTTCAACTTGAGACCAGTGGCCACATTGGCTGAAAATATGTGCATCAGCATTTGGCACGATGTTCAGGATGTCCCAAGTACGAGAAACCGGAATGACCACGTCTTGAGTACCATGAATCAATAATACAGGTACAGTGATGTCTTTCATTTTTTCGAAGTCTAACGGGAATTCGAAACGGTCACGGTCACGTGCGCCCACTACATCCATCAAACGATTTGATGCATAGTCATTTGCAGCAGAAGCAAAACGTACTTTCACCAGTTCGTCAGTGATCAGATCTTTGTTCACGACAAACATAGAAAGTGTTTTCTTAATACCTTCTTCAGTCAGTACAGGGTTTGCATGCGCTTTAAGTGCAGCAGTCTGTTTTGCACCGCCGGTACCCATAGATACAATACCTAAAACACGCTCTGGATAATCCAGTGCCAATTGGAATGCCAACCAGCCACCTAAAGAGTTACCTACCAACCAGGTTTTTTCAATGCCAAGAGCATCTAGAGTACGGATCGCGTGATCAACCCAGGCACGGATACCATAAGCAGTACCTGGTGCAACCACAGTTTGACCATAACCAATGGTATCGATTGCGATACAACGTGCTTGTTCACCAATTGCAGGCAGGTTTAACCACCAGTTTGCAGCAGCAGACACACCCGTACCTGAACCGTGCAGGAACAGAATAGGCGTACCTTCACCAATTTCATGGTAGTGAGTCAACTCACCTTCTGCAGTTTCAATCCATTTGTCTTCTAAGCCGAAGAAAGGATCTGTTTTATAATCAGGGATTTGAACAGTGCTCATCATGATTCCTCTTACAGTTTCTTGCTTGCGTGTTCCTCGATGACGAGAATTCGACGTCAAGTTGACTCATTAAAAATGATCTTTTTACCGTCTTATATTAACCGCTCTACTGTCTTCAACTGATATAAAATTACGATTGCATACTACAAAAAATATATTATTTAAGTATTTGTTTTAATTAATTATTTTAAATTTAAAACCCTGTTTAATTTAAGGCTTTGATTAAGTTCTTAACTCAAAAAAAAGCAGTCAGAATACTGACTGCCCTTAAAATGCGCTTAACTTAGAATTTATGGGTATAAGTCGTCGCTACGCGGTATTCTTGAAGATCTGGTTTAGTAGGATTAGCAAAATTCACATCGATATACATCGCTTGAATGCCTAATCCTTTTAACTTACCCTCTGGAACAGTGTAATTCGCAATCAGATTTAACTCATCAGTATTAAAGTTTTGATCACCTGATTGAGCATCATAACCTTTGAAATAAACTGCAGTCGCATTTAAGCCTTTGGCACCCATTTCAGAGAAGTCATAGCCATAAGAAATATTCCATGACTTTTCTTCTGGTGCAGTAAAGGTTGCAACGCCCCAGTTCACCAGATAAGGCTGCGGCACCCAGCCGCCGAGTGATGGAAATGCAGTATCACCAAACATTTGCTGATAACCCAGACCTACGGTATGCGCACCATGATTAAGTTTTGCCCCTACTGACAATGCCTGATTATCAATATCACCATACAGTTTGTCACCTGAATCTGAGTTATCAAAATAACGCACATGGCTATCTAATTTGGTTTTTTCGCCTAGCGCAGTTTTGTAATTCACACCCAAGTAATGCTGTTGGTAGATGTCTTGAACATCTGCATACCAGTAGCTACCACCAATTTCAGGCGTGAACTGGTGATCTACACCGGCAATCCACATACCATCAGATTCAGGACCTAAGTCATAATGACCTTGTGTACCATCAGGTAAAGTTCTACCTGGAGAAAATAAAGCTAAATCACGGAACTGATTGTCGTAACGATTATTAATTTTATCAATATAAGCCAAAGTCAGTTTGGTATCTTTAATCTCTTTAGATTCTAACCATGCACCGCTATAAGTAGTGATGAGCTGACGAGATGGATCAAATACTAGCACTGGAGATACAGGCAATAACTCACCCACTTTCAGCTCAGTCTCAGAAACTTTAGCTTTTAAGGTTGCGCCAACTTTACCAAAATGATCTTTAGATTCTTTACCATCGTGAGGCAACACCCAATCCGGATTTTGATCACGGCCTTTGAGTTTAACTGCATGTTGAACCAGAACATCTGCACCAACCTGCACCCCACCACCAATATCGTGATAGCCTGACTTCGCATCCAAAGTCACACCTTGTGACCAAGAACCCCAATTACGTGAAGAAAAATCATCTTGATACTGACGATCTAGATAAAAGTTTTTAAATTTAAGCTGGACATTACTATCGTCAATAAAATCTGCATTCGCTGCAGTTGTTCCTAAACTTGCTGTTGCAGCAAGCATTGCTATCCATAAGTTTTGACGACGCATGGCTTATTCCTAGTAATCAAATTAAGCTATGCCGCTATCATGCTCAACTCTAGTTTTTTTAAAAATCCGACTACAGTATTAAAATTTTTCTATTAATCTCTATAGATAGAATAAGTATGCTGAAATTTGAAAAAGACTTATATTTATAAACAATTAACTAAAATAAAAAATTAACCAGATAATCAATATAAATCCATGTTTTCTATTATATAAACAGCTATTATTTTTTTATTATTTAAAAATAACTTTTTATTTATCGTTTTTATGTTTAAGGAAATGTGCGTGATTATTTTCTTAAAATAAATAGTAATAATTAAAATATCTTATTCTATCGTTTTAATATCTTATTCATTTTATTCAAATAAATAAAAAAGCGCCCTTTCGGACGCTTTTTTTAAAATTTAGCTTTTAACTATTAAGCTTGAAGCTCTTTCGCTTTAGACATAGTCAATGCCAAATCTTCAATCATATCTTCCTGACCACCAACGGTGCCACGACGACCAAGCTCAAGCAGAATTTCACGAGCAGATACGCCATATTTTGCTTCAGCACGTTTAGCGAACAATAGGAATGAAGAGTAAACACCTGCATAACCCAGAGTTGCAGCATCACGGTCAGCACGGATCTGATGAGTCATCATTGGAATGATCAGATCTTCTGCAACGTCTTGTACTTTAAACAGGTCAACACCAGTTTCCATTTGCATACGGTTTGCAACCGCAACAAACAGTTCAAGTGGAGTATTACCTGCACCAGCACCTAGACCAGCTGATGCCAAGTCAACACGTGTTGCACCTGCTTGCACTGCTGAAACAGAGTTCGCAACACCCATACCTAGGTTATGGTGACCATGGAAACCGATTTCGATGTCTGAACCTAAGTTAGCACGTAAAATACCAACACGGTCAGTCACGTCTTGCGGCAGCATATAACCTGCAGAGTCAGTTACATAGATACAGTTGGCGCCGTAAGACACCATTTTTTGCGCTTCTTCAAGCAGTTTTTCTGGAGAAGCCATGTGTGCCATCATCAGGAAGCCCACAGTATCCATACCCAGTTTACGAGCAGCAGTAATGTGCTGTTCAGAAACGTCTGCTTCAGTAGAGTGAGTTGCAACACGGATGGTTGCTACACCTACATCATGCGCCATTTTCAGGTGATCAACCGTACCAATACCAGGAAGTAACAGCGCAGATACTTTTGCTTGTTTCAGGTTTGGAATAACCGCTTTCAGGTATTCTTCATCAGTTGCAGCTGCGAAACCGTAGTTCACAGAGTTACCGCCAAGGCCGTCACCGTGTGTTACCTCGATTAAAGGTACACCTGCATCATCCAGCGCAGTTGCAATCGCAACCATTTGCTCAGGTGTAGTTTGATGGCGCATTGGATGCATACCATCACGTAAAGTCATATCATTAATAATAATCTTAGACATGAAGGTGCTCCTTAAGCTTCAACTGCATTTAAAACACGTTCTGCAAACATCTCTGCGGTACGTGCAGCTGCTGCAGTCATAATGTCGAGGTTACCTGCATATTTCGGCAGGAAGTCACCCAGACCTTCAACTTCAAGGAAGATCGATACGCGGTTGCCATCAAATACTGGACCATTGACCAGTTTGTAACCTGGTACGTATTTTTGAACCTCGAGGATCATCGCATGTACAGATTCAGTGATCGCTGCCTGATCTGGCTCACCTTCTACTAGACAGTGAACAGTATCACGCATCATCAGTGGTGGCTCAGCCGGGTTAATGATGATGATCGCTTTACCTTGTTTCGCACCACCGACTTTCTCAATTGCACCAGCAGTAGTACGCGTGAATTCGTCGATGTTTTTACGTGTACCAGGACCAACTGATTTAGTAGATACAGTCGCAATGATTTCGCCATAGTTCACAGGCTGAACGCGAGAAATCGCAGCCACCATCGGAATAGTCGCCTGACCGCCACAAGTTACCATGTTTACGTTTGGCACTTCACCTTGTTCAAGCAATGCTTCAAGGTTTACTGGTGGTACGCAGTAAGGACCGATTGCAGCTGGTGTTAAGTCAATCATTAACACGCCAAGCTCGTTCAGCTTACGGCTGTTTTCAGCATGTACATAAGCAGAAGTTGCATCGAAGGCGATTTTGATGTCATCTTCAACTACGTGAGGCAGCAAACCGTCTACGCCTTCAGCAGTGGTTTTTAAACCCATTTTTGCTGCACGTGCTAGACCTTCAGAAGTTGGGTCAATCCCCACCATCCATACTGGTTCTAACCATTCGCTGCGTTGCAGTTTATAAAGCAAATCAGTACCAATATTACCTGGACCGATCAATGCACATTTAATCTTTTTCATGAATGTACTCTCTTGTATTCCCTTATTCAGCAGCAAAAGCAGCTGTTACTGAACCAAAGCCTTCAATTTCAACTTTGAATTCGTCGCCAGGCTGAGCCACGACCATTGGACCTAAAGCACCAGTCAAAATAATGTCGCCTTTTAATAATGGACGGCCACGGCGTACCATTTCATCTGCCAGCCATACCGCAGCATTTAACGGGTTTGCCAGACATGCTTTACCCACGCCTTGAGAAACGATTTCGTCGCCACGTGTCATGACCATCTTGCAGTTCACAAGATCAAGGTTTTCCAGTTTGACCGGCTTAGAGCCCAGAACGAATGCAGCAGAAGATGCGTTATCAGCTACGGTATCAATCAGGCTGATTTTCCAGTTTTCGATGCGGCTATCGACCACTTCTACAGCAGGAAGTGCATAGTCAGTTGCACTAATGATGTCTGCATAAGTGTGTTTTGCTTTAGTCAGATCTTCTTTGATGACCAATGCGATTTCAGCTTCAACTTTCGGTTGAATCAGCAAACCTGCAGGGATTGCTTCACCATCGCCATAGGCCATGTCGGCAAACAACATACCGAAGTCAGGCTGATCTACGCCAAGCTGTGCTTGAACCACTTTCGATGTCAAACCAATTTTACGACCTACCAGACGGCGACCTTCCGCCAGAGCACGCTCGGTATTTACTTCCTGAACGGCATAGGCAATATCTACGTCAGCACTTTCACCACCAAGTTCCGGGCGAATCGGTGCGATCGCAGTTTTTGAGAGTTCAGCAGTACGTAATGCTTGTGCAACTGATTCAACAACAGCAGAATTCGACATCAATGTTTCCTTAAACTGCAAAAATGAGGCTTATGCCGAGAACTAAGACAAGCAAAATGTTCTGACCTGATCATTTCGATCATTCCAATAAACAATTGCGCCTAGTACGGGCATATGAATAAACAGTTTTAGGATGGGAAAAATACGACGTGAATGCCAATAGTTATTTTATTTTTTGCAATAGCTATTATCTATAAATTAAATTTATAAAAATCAATTAAAAACATAATCTTATAATTATGAATTAAGTTATATCCAACTAAATAACTCAACAATCATGACAGAACAAAACCACTGTAATCACAACTTTAGACTAAAAGATAAGATCAGTTGTTCAAATCTACCGCATTGATCCGCATCTTCTATTTCAGAAAATGCCGGATCTTGAAGAATGACTAAGATACTGAATTAAATCGCTTCCTTCCATTGGACTTTAGCCAATAAAAAGTCATGCAAACTGCTGACATCCTTTACAATCGACAGTGGATTAAACTGTGCCAAAGTTTCCGGTGTATGTACGCCATAAGTCACACCTACACTTGGCATGGCAATGTTCATCGCCATTTCCAGATCATAAGAAGTGTCACCGACCATAATCGCTTCATGCGCATTGACACCAGTTTCAGCCAGAATTTCAGCCAGCATTAAAGGATCCGGCTTCGAGCGGGTTTCACTGGCAGCACGAGTGGCATGGAATAGTTCCAGACTATTCGTTTGTTTTAGTACCCGGTCTAAACCTTTACGACTTTTACCTGTCGCCACTGCCAGTTTGATGCCTTCATCCTTTAATGCATAGAGCATTTCAGATATGCCTTCAAACCACGCATCTTCAACAGAGTTCGCCACATAATGATCTGAATAGGCCTGCAAAATATCCGCATGTAATTCTGGCACAGTTGGGAATAGTCGCTGTGCGACTTCTGGTAAACCTAGGCCAATAATGCTTTTCGCATCTGCATCAGTCAGCGGTTGCTGAAACTGCTGCGCAGCAAACTGCAGGCTCGACACGATCTGCCCCACTGAATCAAATAAAGTGCCATCCCAATCAAAAATGACCAGTTTTACAGGTGAATTCATATAAGGTTCCTAGTATTTGATTCAGTGTCTTTAAGCCCTCTCCTTCTAGGAGAGGGTTTGGGAGAGGTGAGTTAAATTAATTCCCCACCACAATTAACATCAGTGAGCAGCTGTTTTCGTATAGGTATTATCTACTTTTCAAGGATGAAAAGTAGCAAAAATCCTTTGTTACTCTGATGGCACGTCCCTGTACCACAGAGTAACAGCGACATCCATGTCGCCCTTCATTGATTTAGAAATTGTCTTGAATCATCTCTAATAAAGAGGGAAATTTCTCCCACTCAAGTAAAGCAAGATAAGACTCATTAAAAAGCTAAAAATTACTCGTCATCTTCCGTAGGTATTACCACCTTATCCGCCTTTTGCGCACGAAGCTGAGCTACAAGACTCTGCATATCTTCAGGCAAAGGCGCTTCAATCGTCGGATAACCCGGAATTTCTAAGCGCATCGCATGCAGACATAAACGACGTGGTTTTGGTCCACGATATTCAGTCTCGTGACCATATTTCTCATCACCCACTAACGGATGACCAATGCTGAGACCATGTACACGAATCTGATGGGTACGACCAGACAATGGAGAAGCATACACCAGTGTCGCATGCATAAAACGCTCTGCCACATTCCACTGGGTTTTAGACTCTTTGCCTTCTTTAGAGACACGGACACGGCGCTCACCATTAGAAAGTTCATAACGATGCAAAGGTGCATCAATGAGTTGCTTATCTAGCGTTACCTGCCCTTTCACGACAGCGGCATAAGTTTTTTTAATCTTATGTTCACGTAATAAATCTTGTAGCGTTTTTAAGGTACTGCGCTTTTTCGAGATCATCACCAGACCCGATGTGTCACGGTCAATACGGTGAATCAATTCCAGGTATTTTTTACCTGTTGCAGCACGTAGGCCTTCAATCAGGCCATACGCCACACCGCTACCGCCATGCACAGCAATACCCGATGGTTTATTGACAACCATCAAGCCTTCATCTTCATATACCACACGTGACAGAAGACCTTGAGCCACCTTGTCCGAAATCGGCGCTTCTGATTCATCTTTTTGTTCATAACGGATGGGTGCCACACGAATCTGGTCGCCAATCGCCAGTTTGGTTTCGGCCTTAATACGTTTTTTATTGACGCGAACCTGTCCTTCACGAATCAGACGATAAATCCGACTTTTAGGCACCCCTTTCAGACGACTGAACAAGAAATTATCGATTCGCTGTCCATCTTGATGTTCATCCACTTCAAACCAAGTGACGCTTTGCCATTGTTGTGTAGAATTCATACAGTTACTATGACCCAAAAAATACTAAAATTGATTAAAAAATGATCACTTAGGTTATGCTTTACACAAGAAACATAAGCTTAGCCCATAGGCAGATGATGCAAGGTTTGATATAGTCAGCGCACGGAAACCATCGTTTGTGAGTAAAAGTTGAAGCATTTCAGATTTCTCTGAACTTGATTATTCAATTAAAGACTCACATGATACGGGAAGGTCCCAAAAGAATTATGCCGACGCCGAAGGCTTATTATATCGGCAAACAAAGCAAACTGTTGCGTTTAATTGTACCTCAGGTACATAAATCAGTTTGTCTGAAAAAATATGTCGCCAACCTAGTTGGTTTTTAAACGTAAACTGATACACATCAGATTAGTCGCACCCTGAAGACGACTTCAGGCTACAGCGTTTGATGCATTGGATCTGCACAGTTTGTAAAGATACGACGACAATTCCGTATCAAGACACTTTCTATAAAGAAGGGATGATCTTCGAGCAATGTGACAGTGAAAGTTACTCACATCTAATGCACCGCTTGTCCGCCAGTGAAACGTTCAGGTGACTTTAATCGTTTAAAGATTGAAGCCGTATTGCCATCATCAATACGTGAATCAAAATACCGAAGCTGATCTATATTCAAGTAGACGCCGGGAATAAAAGACTCAGACCACAATGCCAAGCATTGGAGATCTGGGCCATTGATCCGTGATGTGTGATGTTCGCTACGTGAATAGCGATTTTTTGCTGTGTATCACTATAAGGTGTTACACCCATGAAACGTATGTTGATTAATGCAACACATGCCGAAGAAATTCGCGTTGCACTTGTCACTGGTCAGCGTCTTTACGATTTCGATTTAGAGAATCGTACCCGTGAACAAAAAAAATCTAATATCTATAAAGGTCACGTGACTCGCGTTGAACCTTCTTTAGAAGCTGTATTCGTTGAATACGGCGCAGGTCGCCAAGGCTTCCTGTCTATGCGTGAAATCGCAAACTCTTATTACAAAGCCGATCCTCGCCAAACTTCAAATATCCGTGAGCTGATTACTGAAGGTACTGAACTTCTGGTTCAGGTGGAAAAAGAAGAGCGCGGCAATAAAGGCGCTGCCCTTTCTACTTTCATTTCACTTGCTGGTCGTTATCTGGTTCTGATGCCAAACAACCCGAAAGGTGGCGGTATCAGCCGTCAGATTTCTGGTTCAGTACGTGAAGAACTGAAAGAAATGCTGGCCTCTTTAAATGTGCCACGTGGTATGAGCGTCATTGTTCGTACAGCAGGCATTGGCCGTTCTCAAGAAGAATTACAGCTTGATCTGCAACATTTACTAGACCTTTGGGCACAAATCCAAAGCACTGCAAATTCAGGTCCATCACCTATGCTGGTCCATCAGGAAGCAGGTGTGGTAACTCGTGCGATCCGTGATTACCTGCGTGATGATGTAGCAGAAATCCTGATTGACTCTGAGCAAGCCTATAACGAAGCTTATAACTTCGTTAAAGCAGTAATGCCGCTTCAGTTAGACAAACTGAAAACTTATACATTGAATGAGCCTTTGTTTGCGCATTTCGGTATCGAAAGCCAAATTCAAACTGCTTATGAACGTGAAGTAAAACTGCCTTCAGGCGGTTCGATCGTGATCGATCAAACTGAAGCTTTAGTTTCAATCGACATTAACTCGGCAAAATCAACTCGCGGTCAGGACGTTGAAGATACAGCGTTAAATACCAACCTTGAAGCCGCTGAAGAAATTGCTCGCCAATTACGTTTACGTGATATCGGTGGCTTAGTTGTCATCGACTTCATCGACATGACCAAAGACCGCAACCAGCGTATGGTAGAAGCGAAACTGCGTGAAGCAACTCAAAGCGACCGCGCACGTATCCAGTTCGGCCAACTGTCTCGTTTCGGCCTGATGGAAATGAGCCGTCAACGTCTGCGTCCATCGCTTGAAGAAGCAACTGGTTATGTCTGCCCACGCTGTCATGGTACCGGTATGGTACGTGACCTGCGTTCTCTATCACTTTCAATTATGCGTAAAGTGGAAGAAATCGCACTACGTGAACGTCATGGTGAAGTTCAGGTTGAAGTACCGGTAGAAATTGCGGCGTTCATGCTCAATGAAAAACGTCACAGCCTGGTATATCTGGAACAAACTTCAAATACACGTGTGACTGTACTTCCACATCCACACTTGGAAACACCTCACTACGAAATTTCGTATAATCCTGAAGGTTTCGCACCGACAAGTTACGAGCGTACTGAAGCAACCCGTTCAAGCGAAAAAGAACTGGGCTATGAGTCTTCTGAGTGGCATTTAGAAGAAGAACATACGCATACCGCTGCACCAGCACCTGCTCAGCAGCAAAACAACGGCAAAAACAATAAACGCCGCAATAACCAGAATCAGCAAAACGTACAGCAAGCACCTGCTGCACAACAGGCACCTGCTCAAGTTGCCGCACCTGCTGCCAGCCCATGTGCATGGTTAGAAAACCTGTTTGTACAAAAACAGGCAACTACTGTTGATCAATCTCGCACAGCGAACAATGCTGCTGCTGCTATTGAACAGATGGTGAATGGCGGTGCAGTGAGCCGTGGCCAGTTCGGCCAGGTTGCTCCTGTAACACCAGCAGTATCCGCACAGCCAACAGCTGTTGCAGCACCAGCAACTACCGGCAATGCTTATCTGGCGCCATCGACTGTAGTCCATAAACCAGAGCGTGATCAGTCTGAAAAAGCTGAACGTGAAGAGAAATCACAGCGTCATAACAAGAAAGCACGTAGCAACAAGCACAAAGAGCCACGTGAACAGGCGCAGTCTGATAATGCATCACAACATCAGGTGCATGAAGAAGTGGTTCAGGTTTCTCGTCAGGAACAACGTCAGGAAGCGCGTGAAAACAAACGCAACTCTCGCCGTCAGCACCACAATGAGTCTGCACAGCAAAGCGACACTCACGGCAATGAGCAACAGCAAAACGTGCCACGTCGTGACCGTCGCAACCAGCAACGTCCAGAACGTCCAAATCGCCACCGCGATCCAAGTGTTCTAAATGAACAAGCTGCACCTCAAGCACCTGCTGCCGTTGAAGCGCCAGCAGTCAATGAAAAGCAAGTTCGTGTGGAACTGGTCGATGCTCCTCGTAAAGAAGTGATGCCAACAGCAATGGTGGTAAATATTGACGAGGCGAAAAGCGAAATTGTGGCATTGAATGACACTGCTCCAGTCGCAAAACCTGCTGTTGAAGTGACTGCCCCTGCCGATGCTCCTGTAGAAGCACCAGCTGCGGAAGAGTTCCTGGCTGAAGTGACTGCATCTGCTCCTGCAGAGAAAACGCCTGAAGCTCAGTCATCATCAAAACAGCGTGCCAGCAATGACCCACGTCAACGTCGTCGCGACCGTCGTGCTGCACAAGGCCAACAGGCGAAAACTCAGCAATTGACACCATCACAGGTGCCAACACTTGGCCAATACACTATTGGTAGCCTGATTCGCCATGTTTATGGTGAAGACTGTTCAGTCCTGATTGAACAGTTCGGTCTGTTACCAACATTTAACCGTGCATTGCAAAAGTTCACGCAGGAATATAATGCGACTTTAGCAACGGTTTCGACCGCGGCCACAGAGAAAAAACCTGTAACTCGCGATGTAGAAGTCAGCAAAGCGCAACCTGAAGCAGAACCTGCACCTGTGCTGGATTTAACTCCGCCTGCACCGGTTTCAGAGAAACGTGTGGCGAATGATCCACGTGAGCGTCGCCGTCTTGCTAAACTGGCTGCCGAGCAAGCGTTACAGCAGGCAAAACAGCAAGCACAAGCTGAAGCAGAATCTACTGCGGTTGAACCTGTTCCAGAAGCAACGGCTCCAGCAGAAGAAGCAAAAGCTGAAAGTGCTGAAGCTGCACCTGCTGAAGCTCCAGTAGCCGCAGTGGAAAGTGCTGATACAACTGAAGCCACTCAAACTCCTGAACCAGCTGCTGAAGCGCCTGTAGAAACTGCGAAAGCTGAACAGGCTCCAGCTGAAGAAGTCACTGAAACGACTACAGCTGAAGCAACTCCAGCAGAAAACGAAGCTGCACCTACCGAAACTCCGGAAGCCGATAAAGCTGAAGAAGCTGTAGCAAAAGCTGAAAAACCGGCTGCCCGCCCACGTCGTCCACGTGGCCGTCCACCGAAAAAACCCAATACTGCAACTGAGTCATAATTCGCCCAATTGCAGTTAACTAAAAAACCTAGTCATTTCGGTGGCTAGGTTTTTTTTGCTAGATTTTGTCAGAATAGGTTGATTACTCTAGTTTCAACACGCTAAAAGATGGCTATCATCCGTTTATTGCATATAAATTAAACGCATTGGATACGAAAAATAATAGGACGCCCATGACCCAGACGAACCAACCCGATCTTATTGGCATTGCAGATGTCGCAGCCAAAATCCCTGCCTTCATCAGTAAGGTCCCTAATCTGCTGAACGGACTGCGACAGGCTTATTTACGTACTCCCAATACGCCCGCAGGCCTGGGTTTAGCTTTTGAAAAAGCAACACAGCGTAATTCTGAAGGTATTGCATTACGTTTTGAGGATCAGTCCTATACCTATGCTCACCTAAATGGCTGGGCGAACCAGATCGCACATTTCTACCTCTCTCTCGGTGCACAGAAAGGTGATGTGGTGGCCGTGATGGTCGAGAACCGTCCGGAGTTCATTGCCAGTGTGATTGGCCTGGCCAAGCTGGGCATCACGATTGCACTCGTGAATACTTCTCAGGTCGGCAAAGTCCTGACACATAGTATTAATCTGGTGAAACCGATTGCGGTCATTGTCGGTGAAGAGTGTCGTGCTGCTATTGATGAAATCCGTCATGATCTTAATATTCCCGCTGACCGTTTTCACTGGTTTGCCGATCAGAATACGCAAGAAAATCCCGGACAGGCACCTGAAGGTTTTATCAACCTGGCAGAGCAGATTGACCAGTTCCCGAAATTCAATACACCGACTACGCATTCGGTACAGGGTAAAGACGGCCTGTTCTATATCTATACTTCAGGCACCACTGGCTTACCTAAAGCTGTGGTCTTTACCAATAGCCGCTGGACACTCGCCTATGGCACCTATGGCCATGTCCTGAACCTGAATAAAGATGATGTGATGTACTGCACCCTGCCGCTTTATCATGCGACAGGTATTGTGGTGTGCTGGTGTGGGGTGATTGCCGGAAGCAGTACTTTTGCCATCCGCCGTAAATTCTCCACCTCTTCCTTCTGGAAAGATGTCAAAAAGTTTGATGCTTCTGCGATTGGTTATGTCGGTGAACTTTGCCGCTACCTGATGGATGCCCCACCGTCTGAACTGGAAAAAGGCCATCGTGTCACCAAGATGATTGGTAATGGCATGCGCCCGAATATCTGGGATAAATTCAAATCCCGTTTTGGCATCAAGGAGGTACTGGAACTGTATGCCTCAAGTGAAGGTAATGTCGGTTTCAGCAATGTCTTTAACTTTGACAATACTGTCGGTTTCTCACCAACACCTTATGCCATTATCGAATTTGATAAAGATAAAAATGAGCCTGTGCGTGATGCCAAAGGTCGCTGCAAACGGGTAAAAAAAGGTGAAACCGGTTTATTGATTGGTAAAATTACCCGCCGCTCCCCTTTCGATGGTTATACCGATCCGGAAAAGAACAAGGCAGTCATCATGCATGACGTGTTCAGTAAAGGTGATTCCTACTTCAATACCGGCGATCTGGTACGTAATATCGGTTTCCGTCATGCCCAGTTTGTCGATCGTCTCGGTGATACCTTCCGCTGGAAAGGTGAAAATGTTTCAACGACTGAAGTCGAAAACATGCTGACCGAGTATGACAAAATTATCGAAGCTGTGGTTTATGGCGTAGAAATTCCGAATACCAATGGCCGTGCCGGTATGGCTGCGATTACCCTGCAACCGGGAAGCACCCTGGATGAGCAAGACCTGAAAAATATGGTCAGCACCTTTAAACGCTGCCTGCCTGCATATGCAGTTCCAGTTTTTCTACGCATTCAAAAGCAGGTAGAAACGACCGGTACCTTCAAATATCAGAAAAACAAACTGAAAGAACAGGCTTTTGACCCAAACAAAACCGATGAACGCTTGCTGGTTTTATTGCCAGGCAGCGATGCGTATTGTGAGCTGACTCAAGAAATTTTTGAGAACATTCAAGCCTATCAATATCGTTTCTAAGTGCTGAAGTTGCCTATTTTTTGTTTAGATAAAGCAGAATTGTTGTATTTATAATCAAACATAGGCAACTTTGTTATTTTTTACTTGCGCTGCAATGAGATCTTGCTACAATACGCTCCATCAAACAAAGTGGTGCTTTCAGAACTCTTTAGTTTCTTTTGCACTGCACAATTAAGCCTTGCTTGATTGTTGGTTCAGGGCCGTTAGCTCAGTTGGTAGAGCAGTGGACTTTTAATCCATTGGTCCCGCGTTCGAGTCGCGGACGGCCCACCATTAAATTTGATATCCCCTGATGGGCCGTTAGCTCAGTTGGTAGAGCAGTGGACTTTTAATCCATTGGTCCCGCGTTCGAGTCGCGGACGGCCCACCATCATTTCTAAAATCTCTTTTTAGAAACTTCAATCAAAGCTACTTTGATTACCCGAATGGGCCGTTAGCTCAGTTGGTAGAGCAGTGGACTTTTAATCCATTGGTCCCGCGTTCGAGTCGCGGACGGCCCACCATTCTCCCCTCTATATTTATTTCTTCTTTCAATATTCTTATAATATTTCCTATATTATTCAGTTCATTCTTTTTATTTAAGCGCAATTCATCCTGACAATTTTAGAATCGCCATTTCCATTTACTCTGTTTTAAATTCTTTAGAAACTCTATTGCTTTTATTCAGTGATCTTAAATTCAGAATCTTTGACCAGCTCATACGCTTTAGAAGGTGCAGGATAACCCTGATCAAATAACTGCTGGTTTGCCCGTTCTTTTTCGTCATAAATTTTTTCCAGATTCATGACCAGATGGGTTGGGCTTTTAATTGTATAATAGAATTTTGCCCCCTCTTTACGGTCCACGATCAGTTCAGTTTGTTCCGGATTAATCGTCCAGCGGTCCTTACGATAGGTCACATTGCTTTCGGTCTGAACTCGTCTGGAATTATTCACAAAGACTTTGCCATAATGCACGATACTGCGATGCACTGTACCATCTGGCAATAAAGTCAAAATAAACACCGATTTCCCTTCCGTACAAGGTGCAAACCGTCCGTCACAATCAATCTGGGTAAGATAACGCCCGACATAGCTTTTGGCATAATCCGGTACAGGTTTAGGATCGACATTTGGTTCTACAGGCAATGCATTATAGGTTGCAGTCTGGGTGAGCGATTTAGCATTACGGGTGTCATAACTTTCATTGGCGGCGGAGATGACTACGCCATCTTGTGCCAAAGTTTTCGTAGTATCAGGTAAGGGTTTGCTTTGATGGTCATCACAGGCAATCAGTCCTGCAACACTTCCCAGCACAAATCCAAGCCGGCATAAACCACTTAAATGATGCGATACATTCGATTTCATTTTAAAAATATACCTGAAGGGGTGCACATCTATATAGGCAGACGACTCACTGAAAACTTATAAGTTTTAATAATGAATTCAATGGAATTTTTATGATCTTAGTGATTTTTTAAGGATTATTTAATCTCCCGTAACATTACTTAACGAATTTATTTTCAATAGATACTTTAAAAATTTAGATAAAACTCCATTCTTATAAATATGAGTCATTTTTTAGACTCAATCTTATTTTTTCTATCAGGAGACTTGGATGGCCAATGTTGGTTTATATCGCTCTAACCGCTCAAACATGATTGCAGGTGTAATGGGTGGTATTGCTGAACGTTTTGGTTGGAACGCAAATTTATTACGCTTGATCTTCGTGATTATTTCGGTCATGAGTGCTGCTTTCCCGGGTATCTTAGTTTATCTGGTTCTATGGTTAGTGATGCCAAAAAAGAATTCTATGCCTGATTATGCTGCGAGCAGAACTGATTATGAACGTCCTGTGCGTACCGTGAATCAGGATAAAGACTACCGATAAAATCGTTTCCTCTTTCACCTAAATATTCATATGGTGAAATTTTTATGCCACGGTCCTTCCCCCAAAAGATCGTGGTTTTTTTTGTCTGATTTTTAGGTTTTGGTCTTATTACCATTTTATGCTTTACCCTGCTCGCCTATTCAGGATAAGTTGATACTTTCTACTTGAAATGGATTTCAGATGACGCAGGCAGAATGGATTGTACTTTGGCTGTGTGCGATCGCGGCATTACTGCATGGAGTCAGTGGTTTTGGCTTTCCTATGCTGAGTACGGCTGCCCTATCCAGTGAATATGCCTTAAGTACAGCAGTCACCCTGGTGATTCTCCCCTGCCTGTTATTGAACCTTTGGATGCTCAATAGCGATCCAAAACATAGCTTGTTGCAGAGCATTTGCTATTATGTCTCACGCTATTGGCCACTCATGTTAAGCAGCTTGGTCGGTAGTGTGCTGGGGGTCAAATTACTCATCTGGATCAATGAAGGCTATCTTAAATTATTACTGGGTCTGGTGATTATTTTCTATGTACTGGATCAGTTACGCTCTACTCCGCTTCGGGTCAGTAGCAGTCAGCTCAGTATGCTAGGATTCGGTTTACTGGCCGGCATGATTGGAGGTGCAACCAATGCCATGGCACCCTTCCTGATGATGTATCTGCTTAGCTGTCAGCTCTCCAAAACTGATATCGTCATTATCAGTAATCTCAACTTTATTGCCAGCAAACTGGTGCAGTTGACCTTACTCTTCCCGATCCTCATTTCTTTACAAACCCATCAGCGACATATCCTGCTCGGAATCACGTTATTTGCACTCATCGGCGTCTGGCTGGGTGGAAAAATACGGCATCGACTTTCCCAGCAACATTTCAAATATCTGGTGCTGTTTTTTCTATTTGGACTGGGGATTTACGCACTTTGGCAAAGTGTGGGATTATTACAACACTCTACTATACTGTTTAAATAATATCTTTTTTAATCAAAACACATATTCACTTTTATAAGAATTTCAAAAACGCTTTTAAATAAAAAAGTTGAGCAAGGAGGTTGTATGAACGACCCTTTACGCACCCCGACTAATGCCATGCCAAAAGGAATTCGCAAAGGCTGGATTTTAATTGTGATCGCTGCCGTGATCTCTTATGGCTTGTATCATATTTTACCCTATGACGAAAATGCCAATAAGGGATTGGCCCTACTGACCTTTATCGCCATTCTATGGCTGACCGAAGCCCTGCATATTACGATTACAGCCCTACTCATACCGGTACTGGCGATTGTATTGAGTATGCCGATGGCAGATGGTGATGAACTGGTACCGATTAGCATGCAGGCAGCACTCGCTACCTTTGCCGATCCCGTGATTTTCCTGTTTTTTGGTGGTTTTGCTTTGGCTACGGCGCTGCATATCCAGAAACTGGACAAGAAGATTGCCACATGGATTATCTCGCTCTCCGGTGGACATCTCGGTGCTTCGGTACTGGCTATCTTTTTAGTAACTGCTGCCCTGTCGATGTGGATTTCCAATACCGCCACCGCAGCTATGATGTTGCCTCTGGCGCTGG
Source organism: Acinetobacter sp. YH12043 (assembly GCF_013419915.1). Lineage (NCBI taxonomy): Bacteria > Pseudomonadati > Pseudomonadota > Gammaproteobacteria > Moraxellales > Moraxellaceae > Acinetobacter > Acinetobacter sp. YH12043. The sequence goes on along the minus strand of NZ_VOZD01000001.1, from coordinate 167,726 downwards.
GTTTACTTGCGCATCTGGATGTTGAAAAAGATCGTAAAACCTTTGTATTTATTCTGCTCGGGATTGCCTATTCAGCCAGTATTGGTGGCTTGGGCACCATCGTCGGTTCTCCACCGAATGCGATTGCAGCCAAAGCCCTCGGTTATGACTTCGCTGACTGGATGAAAGTCGGCCTACCAATGATGTTCATCATCCTGCCAGCAATGTTGATCAGTCTGTATCTGGTGCTGCGTCCAAAGCTGAATCATAAGGTGAATTTTGTCACCGAAAATATTCCCTGGACCACCACCCGTATTGCGACGATGGTGTTGTTCCTCTGTACGGCGATGGCCTGGATTTTCAGTAAAAAATTGACTGAAAATTTCGGTATTTCACAGCCTGATACCTGGATCGCGATTCTGGCAGCCTGTCTGGTGGTGATTCTGGGTACGGCTACATGGAAACAGGTTGCTGAAAATACCGATTGGGGCGTGCTCTATCTGTTTGGTGGCGGCTTGACCTTAAGTGCTGTCTTGAAGGATTCAGGCAGTTCTCTGGTTTTAGGTCAAACACTGGCAAATGCTTTCGGTGACTCCTCGCCTCTCGTAATTATCTTCGTTGTGGCAACCTTCATCATCTTCCTGACTGAATTTACCAGTAATACTGCCTCAGCTGCCTTACTGGTTCCGGTCTTTGCCGCCATTGCCGACCAGATGGGTATGCCTAAAGAGATTCTGGTGATTGTGATCGGGATTGGGGCTTCTTGTGCCTTCATGCTACCTGTGGCGACACCACCGAATGCGATTGTGTTTGGTACTGGCCATATTCAACAAAGTGAAATGATGAAAGTCGGCTTTGTCCTGAATATCATGTGTATTTTCTTGGTTTCCCTGTTTATTTACTGGTTCTTTATCTAAGTTTAAATAAATCCAGATTCCAAATTAAAAAGCACCCGAGGGTGCTTTTTTTTCAGAACTATTCAAAACAGCTTTAAGCTCTCATTTTAAAATGGTTCAGTTCCTGATTCAGGGCAGCGATAATATCTGCGCGGCTGATAATTCCGACCAGACGCTGCTCACTCACTACCGGAATATAGTTAAAGGAACGCTCCACAAAATAGGGCACCAGATCCTGAATCGGCTGCAATGGCTGCACAGTGACCACTTTGCGGGTCATAATATGTTTGACTTGATGTTCCCAGCTGCCGCGCACATCTGCAGCACGTTTAAACCATTCTACCACCTGATACATGGCCAGCGTTCCCACCAGCTTGCCTTCCGCATTAACCACCGGCAGGCTCATCAGGTTCATTTCTTTAAATTTATCCAGTGCATGCTGAATATTATCATTAGCATGCAGGGTCACCACGTCTTTAGTCATAATGTCCTGACAGGTAAACTGGTTGACCGCACGGGCATTGGCTCGGTCCTGCGCTTCCAGAATAATCTTTTGCAGGTCATATTCACTAATGTCCAGCAGCTCAGTTTGCTGATCTAGTACTTCCTGAATATCTTGCGGCTGAATAGTGACTTTCTGGGTCGGGGTCGGATCTTTGGAACGGGTATTCAATTGCGCCTGCTGCGGATAACGCTTGCCAATCATTCGATTAAAGACGATCGCAATTACCATCAATAAGATCGAATTCAGCAGCACCGGATAGAAAACGAAAGCATAGCCGAGTTCATGCACCGCATTGCCGCCGAGTACCGCCGTAATAGCCACAGCACCACTCGGTGGATGCAGGGAATCGGTGGTCATCATCAGGATAATAGCCAAAGCTACCGCTAGACTAAAAGCTTCGGTCGGACTGGCAATAAACAAGGCACAGGTCACACCCACTACCGCAGCAATAGTATTACCTACCAGAATATTCCAGGGCTGTGCCAAGGGACTGGCCGGAACTGCAAACAGCAGCACAGATGAGGCCCCCATCGGCGCAATATACCAGGCTTCAAAATCACCCAGAATCCATAAACTCAGTAATGATGATACCGTGAGACCCAGTAGTGCCCCAATACCGCAGAGTAAACGGTCCTTGAGTGGAAGAACTTTAAAATTCGGTTTTAAGGTATTGAGCCAGTCGAGATTGGAATGGAACACGGCGCGCCTGATTTTAATGTTTACAGATTTAGCGCATTATAAAACTAGTCGCTTTAAAGATGTATTTATTTTATATCTTTTAATTACACTTAAATGGATGCTGTTTAAAAAGCTAAGTCACACACCAGAGAAAAACCATCCATCTAGTCCTATTTTACTATTCAATCTCTCATAGGATTTTCAATAAGATCATTCATGTCAGGTGATTTTAGTCTCAGCTTCGCTATGAGAACCAGATTTAATCAGAGGTTCGATTTTGAGCAGCTCGACCTGACCATAATAGGTTGAAAATGCTACATCTCCGGCATCTACCCCAGTACCAATGCGAATCAGCTCGTCGACCGGGGCTAAACGGGTCGGATCAAACTGCACCCACCCTCCTTCCAGATAGGCTTCAAAAATGGCATGAAAATCGGGTAAAAATTTTTCAATTTCCACATAACCGACCACCATGCGTGCCGGAATTCCTAAAGCACGACACAGCGCAATGCCCAAATGAGCAAAGTCACGGCATACACCTGCTCGGTGGACCAGCACATCCGTTGCAGTCGTAAACTGATCAGAACAGCCAGAGACATAAAAAATATTGTTATAAATCCACTGTTCGATGGCTTTTACACGCGTATAGCCGGGTATCATCCAGCCAAATGAACGTTTCGCCATTTCTAGTAATAAATCTGAATTGCAATAGCGGCTGGCCAGCAAATAAGGTAGTACTTCATCCGGCAGGTCTGGAATTTTGACTTCACTCAAGTTTTGCCTCAGATCATTCGGAATGCTCGGCTGACGGGTAACTGTCGCGCTATAGTTCAGTTCAAATGCCTCACAGGGTTCGAGTTGCAACCGGATATGACGGTTTTGATGCTGAGCATCCTGAAATTCATGCCACTTGACCGGCATATTCATAGTGAGCTGTTCTCCGAGAATATTCTGATCGGGATGATGGGCGACCTGAACCATAAAAATAAATTCGGTAGGTTGCACAATCTTGTATTTTAAATGGCACTGAATTTGGTAAGTGGTCATGAAGTTCCTTATTATTAGGCATTATTATATTGTGTGAAGATTAAACTAATTCTAGGACCGCAATCGTATGAGATCAGTTTAACTTTATCGCGCTTCAGTGAACAGGATGCTATACATCTGATTTATTCCTGATTTTTGGATCTCACCCCATTGCTATTCCAGCATAAAATTGCAGCAAAGCCGCGCAAAATCTGGCATGAATAAAGACCATTTTAATTTTTTCCAAAATATTTTCAGCGTATTAACCCTTTGCCACTCCCCTGTAAAATCCTTATAATCAAGCACAATTTTTCTCTAATTTTAAGTGGATGACCATGAGTCGCGCCATATCGCATATTGATACCTTCCAAGGCTTAATTCTTGCCTTACAAAACTACTGGGCGGAGCAAGGCTGCGTCGTGTTACAGCCTTACGACATGGAAATGGGTGCAGGGACATTCCACACTGCAACTTTCCTTCGTGCGCTAGGTCCTGAAACCTGGAACGCTGCTTATGTTCAGCCATCACGCCGTCCTAAAGATGGCCGTTATGGTGAGAACCCGAACCGTCTGCAACACTACTATCAGTTCCAGGTTGTGCTTAAGCCAAACCCGGATAATATCCAGCAGATTTACCTAGATTCTTTGAAAGCGATCGGTATTGATCCTTTAGTTCACGACATCCGTTTCGTGGAAGATAACTGGGAATCTCCAACACTGGGTGCTTGGGGTCTAGGCTGGGAAGTTTGGCTGAACGGCATGGAAGTGACTCAGTTCACTTACTTCCAGCAAGTCGGTGGTGTTGAATGCTACCCAGTAACCGGTGAAATCACTTATGGTCTGGAACGTCTGGCGATGTATCTGCAAGGTGTAGACTCAGTTTACGATCTGGTTTGGACCAAAGGTCAGTTCGGTACTGTGACGTATGGCGATGTGTTCCATCAAAATGAAGTAGAACAATCGACTTATAACTTCGAATATGCACCAGTAGAAAAAATGTTCGAACTGTTCGATTTCTACGAAGCTGAGGCGACCCGTTTAATCGAAGCTGAACTGCCATTACCTGCTTATGAGCAAGTGATTAAAGCATCACACTGCTTTAACTTATTAGATGCACGTGGTGCGATTTCGGTGACTGAACGTCAACGTTATATTTTACGTGTGCGTACTTTGGCACGTGCCATTGCAAACAGCTATGTAGCAGCACGTGCGAAACTTGGTTTCCCAATGGCAGAACCTCACCTACGTGACGAAGTCCTGGCTCAGCTTAAAGCTCAAGTAGAAGCAGAAGCGGCTCAAGCAGAAAAATCAGCGGAGAACAAATAATGTCTAAACATACAGTTTTATTTGAACTTGGCTGTGAAGAACTTCCTCCAAAAAGCCTGAAAAAATTACGTGATGCTTTAAAAGCTGAAACTGAAAAAGGCTTAAAAGATGCGGGTCTGGCTTTCGATGCGATCGAAGCTTATGCAGCGCCACGTCGTCTGGCACTTAAAATCGTAAATGTTGATGCTGCTCAAGCGGATACGCAAAAACGTTTTGACGGTCCTGCTGTGCAAGCGGCTTATGATGCTGAAGGCAAACCAACCAAAGCACTTGAAGGCTTTATGCGCGGTCAAGGCATTACGGTTGATCAGGTGTCTACTTTCCAGGCCGGTAAAGTTGAAAAAGTCTGCTACCTGAAAGATGTGAAAGGCCAAAGCCTTGACATTTTACTGCCACAAATCCTGCAACATGCTCTGGATCAATTGCCAATCGCAAAACGCATGCGTTCTGCTGCTAGCCGTACTGAATTCGTTCGTCCGGTAAAATGGGTGGTCTTGTTAAAAGACAGCAATGTGATTGATGCAACCATTCAGGATCATAAAGCAGGCAACGTGACTTATGGCCACCGTTTCCATGCGCCTGAAGCGATTATTCTGGCCAATGCAGATGCGTATCTGGATGCCCTGCGCGCTGCGAAAGTGATTGCGTCTTTTGAAGAGCGTCAAGCAATCATCGATCAGCAAGTCAAAGCGCTGGCTGATGAAGTGAATGCGATTGCCATTGTTCCTGCGGATCTGCGTGACGAAGTCACTGCTCTGGTTGAATGGCCAGTTGCTCTTCGTGCCAGCTTTGAAGAACGCTTCCTTGCAGTTCCTCAAGAAGCACTGATCACCACGATGCAGGACAACCAGAAGTATTTCTGTCTGGTGAATGCTGAAAACAAATTACAGCCTTACTTCATTACCGTTTCAAATATTGAGTCTAAAGATCCGACTCAAATCATTGAAGGTAACGAAAAAGTAGTTCGTCCGCGTCTGTCAGATGCAGAATTCTTCTTCCTGCAAGATCAGAAACAACCGCTTGCGTCTCGTAAAGAGAAACTGGCCAACATGGTATTCCAGGCACAACTGGGTACTTTGTGGAACAAGTCTGAACGTATTGCCAAACTGGCTGTCGCGCTTGCTCCGATTACCGGTGCCAAAGCTGAAGATGCTGAAAAAGCAGCTTTACTTGCAAAATGCGACTTAACTTCTGAGCTGGTCGGTGAATTCCCGGAACTTCAAGGGATCGCGGGTACTTACTACGCACGTCTTGAAGGCGAAAATGATGAAGTGGCTGAATCTTTAGGTGAGCAGTATTTACCTAAATTCGCGGGTGACGTTCTGCCTAAGACTAAAACGGGTACAACGATTGCTCTTGCGGATCGTTTAGATACCTTGACTGGTATTTTCGGTATCGGTCAGGCACCAACAGGTTCTAAAGACCCATTTGCGCTACGTCGTTCTGCGATTGGTATCCTGCGTCTGGTGACTGAAAATGAACTGGATGTTTCAATCGAAGACCTGATTAAGCTGGCTCTAGCTGCTTATGGCGATGTATTGAAAGACCATGAGAAGACTTTGGCAGATGCAGTTGCATTCCTTGAAGGTCGTTACCGTGCGAAATACGAAGACCAAGGCGTTGATGTTGACGTGATCCAGGCTGTTCAAGCACTGTCACCTAAATCACCTCTTGATTTTGACAAGCGTGTAAATGCGGTAAATCACTTCCGTGCATTGCCTGAAGCTGCTGCACTTGCTGCTGCCAACAAACGTGTTGCCAACATCCTTGCCAAAGAAGCTGCACCTGAAGGTGCTGTGGTTGAAGCCAATCTGGTGGAAGAGGCTGAAAAAGCATTATTTGCTGAACTTGCGAAAATCACACCAGTGGTTGAGCCGCTGTTTGCTTCTAAAGATTACACTGCTGCGTTATCTGCATTGGCTGCCTTACGCGCACCAGTAGATGCATTCTTTGATGGTGTAATGGTGATGGCGGATGATGCTGAACTAAAAGCAAACCGTTTACGTCTGCTTGCTCAGCTTCGTGATCTGTTCACTAAAGTTGCAGATATTTCAGTACTTCAACACTAAAACCTAATTGGTTGTAAAACACACGAAACCCCGCTATAACATTAGCGGGGTTTTTTATTTTTATAAACAATATATTAGGGCTGATAATGAGTGTAATTATTAAAGAATTGGAGATTTTGAATTTTAGGTCATGTAAAGATACTCAGGTATGTTTAAAAAATTTCACCGCTCTAATTGGTTATAACAATGCGGGTAAATCAAATATTCTTTTGGCTATTAAATTTCTTTTAGAAGGCTTAAGTGTTAAATCTTTTAACTACTATGCAAATGCAAATAATTGTGAAGAACCCATAGAAGTAACAGCTCTCCTAACCAACATCAAAGATGACTTATTAAATTTATTAGAAGAGGATCATGCAAATAAGCTTCGACCATTTATACAAAATGAAGAATTAAAAATTAAAAGAAGAACCTTCCTCGATAGAAATGAAAAACAGAAGATAGTTGCTACCTTATTTGATGGTAAGGAGTGGAAATCTATCCCTTCCGGTATTGAACAATCAATTATAAAAATTTTTCCAAAATTCATTCATATTGAAGCCATGACAGATGCTCATGAGGATTCAACAAAAAATAAAAGTGGGACAGCAATATCTAAACTTCTTGAACTGATTTCTTTAGAGATTCAAGAAAACTATCAACAAGATTTTATAACAAGTTTGGAATCTGTTTCTAATCTTTTATCACATGATGGAAGTAATAGAATTCCTGCATTGAGTAAAGTCGATACAGGTATAAATGAAATAATTAATGACTTTTTTCCAAATATATCGGTAAAGCTGCATTTCCCAACCCCAACCATCGAAGATATTTTTAAAAGTGGGACTTTGAAAATATTTGAAGATACACATACAGAAAGAGATTTTAATAATTTTGGGCACGGTACTCAGCGCTCAATCCAAATGGCTCTTATTAGATATTTGGCTGACTTACAGCAAAAGAATCCTAGCTCAAGAAGATCAAATACTATTATTTGTATTGATGAACCTGAACTCTATTTACATCCTACAACTATTGAACTTGTACGTGATGCATTAATGACTCTCAGTAATTCAGGTTACCAGATTTTATTTTCTACGCATTCCGCAAGTCTTTTGTCCTCTGAACATGCAATTAATGCTTTACAAATTCATAAATCTCCAGAGTTAGGCACACAAGCAAGAAAGCCTATTTCAGAAATTATCGAATCTCTTAATGCTAAGTATCCTAGTCATTTTTATGAAGTATTTAAGTTAAATAATGCTTCTCAAATATTTTTTAGTGATGAAGTCCTTTTAGTAGAAGGAAAAACTGAGCTTAGAGTTCTTCCTAACATATATACTAAAATACATAAACGCCCTTTTCATCTCAAAAAACTATCTCTAGTTTCTGCTGATAGTAAAACCAGTCTTTTACCTATTCAAAAAGTTTTAGGTGCTCTTGGAATTCCTTCAAGAATTCTTACAGATCTTGATTTTATCGGTAATTGTAAGGATTGGGATCTAATTGATGATTCTAATGCTCATTATTTTGAAGAGTTTAGAAGTTTAGTAGAGAGAAATAAGGACTTACCTGATTTGAATATTTGTCAGGATCATGTCAAAGACTGTTCGTCCTTAAGACAAATCGGTGCAAAAAAGTTTAAAGCTCTAGCTCAACTACCTGAAGCCAAACCCATACTAAAAAACATTCATAATTCTCTAAAAGTTAAAGGCATATACATATGGTGTACAGGAGGTATTGAGGCTGTTTATGGTTTTAATTCTAAAAGAGAACAAGAATGGCGTAGATTTAATACTGCTCTTATAAATAATGAATCTATTGAAGAATTAGTAAGTGATTACGAACATTTGAGAGATGCTATAGAGTGGATTAGCTAAAAGTGGAGTAACTATAGGCATATCCCTATATATTTCATATACTCATTCCAACAACACTCAACAAGAAAGAAGCGCATGAAATTTCAAACACTCATTATGACGACTCTTGCGGGTATCGCACTTACAGCATGTACATCTCAACCCACCATTCCACAACTGGAACTGGGTGTATTACAGGAAGTAAAAAATCTCGAAGTTATTCCAGAAACAACCAATAATAAGGCGAAACTGACCAAGTTCCTCGACAAATGCGTGATTGAATTTACTGGCGACATCGGTAACAACCGTTCAGTTGAACAATGGTCATTTAAAGGCATGACCCTGATTGATGCCGGCTCAGCAACTTTCCAGCGCGACGGAACCAGCACAGCACAAAAATTTGACCTGCATGATGCTGCGGTACAAAAGAACTTTGTAACTCTGCGCAATCATTTTGCCAAAGATGCCCTGACTCAATGTGACTAAACAAATCGCCCTGTTTTTTTGAAAATGGGGCTATTTATTTGAATGAACAGAAATTTAATTTTTCTTCTGATTTAAACTGCCTTTTCTTCCTTTTAAAAATTATAAGATCCTCGCATCAAACTACGCTGAACCTATACTCTCTTCACAGCTTATTCATTGTTTTTGGCTGATTATCCGTTACACTGAAAACCAAACTCAGACCGCTCTTTGACGAATTCGAGGTCGATCCATAATGAATATCAAAACCCCAATTATTTTAACGACAGCTTTAATGTTCTGTGCACCTGCATTTGCACAGACTGAAACCACCCAAACCACTAAACCGATTGCACCTTATGGTGAGAATCCGAACCTGCTGCATGTGTTTGCCTATAAAGCACAGGAAGGTGTTATCAATACCGCTGAAAAAGTAGGTGAAGTCACTGAAAAAGGCATTGCCAAAATCAAACCGGGTGTAGACCGTGCCTGGGGCAATACCAAGTCTGCGGCATCAGATACCATCCAGAAAGTAGATGAGGGAGCGACTCAGGCAGCACAGCAAACGGGTCAGAAAATTCAGCAAACCCGTGAAGTCTGGCGCGGCAATTCACAACAGACGCCAATCGTGCAACAGCCTTTGAGTCAGCCATCTACCGCAACTCAAAATTCACCGGTATCACAATCCCAATCAAGTTCCGGTACAGCAACCAGTTATGCAGTAGATGATCTTTAAATCATCGCATTGAAAAAAGCCCATTACGGGCTTTTTCTTTTAAGCATTGAAGATAGTTGAGTCTTTCTTTAGACTGAACTCAAATAAAATCATGAGAAGATAATAAAAATGAAAAAAAATCTCCTCAGCTTTATCGCCGGCATTCTGTGTGGCGTAGCTATTCTATACATCACTTTACTGGTTTCAGGTGAAACCGTGACCTCAATTGCTGCGATTGATGACGAATTATCCTCCATCCCGAGCCTGTCTAGTGCCGCCTCTTATAACCACAAAACTGAAGGTGAAAAAATCCAGCATATTCAAAACCTCGATGAAGCTGAATTTAGGCCCGCCTCTGGCAATAATGCCGATCTGTATCGGATCAAGGATATGTGTAAATTAAGAATCGGGACTCAGAGAGATGACATTTATAGTTATCGAACTGCTTATTTCTCGCAGAATCATCTGATTTATATGTTTGAAACCCATTATCGAACATCTTATGACAAGCGTCCCGATGAACGGGTACCCGAATTTAAGCGGGTCTATCAGGAGATTATATTTAACCCCCGGTCTGCACTGGTTCAGAGTGAATTTTTAAAGCTATTAGATAAATACATCACACCAGCAAACCGAAAAAAATGCTGATCGAATTTGATCAGCATTTAGTTTTTATTTAATAATTTTTAATTTACCTGACGGATGGGCTGACCTTGCTTAAAGGCTGCTACATTTTCAACCATCTGATCCACAATGCGTTGACGGGCATCGATACTACCCCAGGCATTGTGCGGTGTAACAATCAGGTTAGGAATTGAGGCATCGAGCAATACATTGCCTTCTTTTGGTGGCTCCACGGTAAGTACATCCGTCGCAGCACCGGCAATTTTGCCTTCGCATAAGGCCTGAGCCAATGCCTGTTCATCAACGATTCCGCCACGTGCACAGTTAATTAAAAATGCACTTGGTTTCATCGTGTCCAGTTCGGCATGACTGATTAAATGACGGGTATCTTCCGTTAAAGGGCAATGCAGGCTTAAAAAATCCACTTGTGGCAATAACTCTGCAAATGGAATACGGGAATCATCTGCTGGACGGTTGGGCAAAGCTGCAATCAGTACTTTCATACCAAAGGCTTCAGCCAGTCTGGCAACAGCATGGCCCAACTCACCATAACCGACAATACCTAAGGTCTTGCCTGCCAATTCTACAATTGGCGCACCCAATAGACAGAACTGGCTGGCCTTTTGCCATTCGCCCTGCTGTACTGCACGTTGATAGGTTAAAAATGAAGTGGCCAGATTGAGCATCAGCATAAGGGTATGCTGAGCGACGGCAGAGGTGCCATAAGCCTGACAGTTACACACCACAATGCCACATGCCTTGGCCGCAGCCAGATCGACATTATTGGTGCCCGTAGCAGAAATCAGGATCAGTTTCAGTTGAGGGCATTGCTGGATGGTTGCCGCGTCAATCATAACTTTGTTGGTAATGATGACATCGACATCGGCCACACGAGACTGAATCTCAGCAGCCGATGTGGCCGGGTATAAGACCAGCTGATCAAATACTGCATGTAGTGCCTGAAAGTCCAAATCCTGTTGGTCTAAAGAAGCATAATCTAAATAAGCGGCTTTCATGGCGCTACCCTCAACCTTGTTTGACAATTTATTTTGATTGCCATTTAAAACAAGTCCTGCAGGGTTTTCAAGCAACTTACTGTCAGAAGTGGTTAATCTACAGACTTATCAATATGGTTACGCAGAGAACGGCGCACCTTATAAATCACATATACACTGAGAAAGATCAGAAAAATAAGAGAAGAACTGAGCAAGATCACTGCAGGATGCACACTTTCCGCGTGTGCAAAATTAGGCAGCATCAGTCCAAGAATAAAACAAATACTTGTAACTTGTTTGGATTGCATATATTTACTCCCTTGTCATATAAACAACCGGGAGCGGTGTGACTATTTTTCATACCGCCTAAGACCATATTAGGCCTTAGCAAACATAAGTCAAGTATTTGTTTTTTAGATAAATTTTTTGGTTAGTTCATTTCACTTCGTGTCACAAACTGTGTATTTTTGTCACTTGCGTCAACGAAACCGGAAGCGCCGTATTCATCTGTATGCAAATTCAGATGTTTATAGCTGAACATATAAAAATCAGCATAGCGTTTCATGATAATCGGATGCATGCCTACATTTAATTCATCCTGCTCCTTGACCAGTTTCATAATATGCCGATCATTCATCACTACCAGATAACGTTCATCATTCAGATTGATGGTCAGCAAGCCATTACCTTTGGCATAGATTGGAATCAGGAATTTATGGTTCAGTGCAATCGCATCACCGGTATAGCTTTCGATCTTGTTGCTGATCACATTAAAGACCAGTGCATGTCCATAGGCATCCAGCAATAACTGGCGCTTTTCCTGCGGCAGATTGACGTGAATTCCGAGCTTAAGCAGATCCTGCTGATCGACCTGTTTATTACTCAGCAATTCACGCAAAATCACCTGTTTTTGCGCTGCATCAAAAAATTGGGTATCCAGCAACAGATCATTATTTTTCAGGATACGCCCTAAAGCAAAACGATGCCTCGGCAAGATATTCTCAATCACCTTACGATAATAGAACTTGCTGTTTTTCTTGACCCGACGCATTTTCTGGTAGAAATAACTTTCATCATAGTCATGCAATAAAAAGTCATACAGCAGCTCGGAGCTGGCCAGAACAGCGATGGCGTCATGGCCGGTAAATGGCAGATGCAGTACATGATGCTGCGGAAGTACGGCTTCTAGTTTCAGGTAATGTACCCGGTCTTCGGTGCAATACGGGTCATATACCAGAATATATTCCCGTTCCGGACTGACATCTTCTGCCTCAATCCGCATGCCTTCATTCAGCTCGGGCTGGTAAAACATGTTGTAGCGGGCATCTTCGACATCTTCCGGATCAATCGAATATTGCGGCACCATCGCGACCACTCGCTGAACATTCAGCAGATTGGAATATTTAATCGCAGCATAGCCACCCATGGAGCCACCATAGGCAATGCGCTGCTGAAACGGTGCAATCAGCTCGGCAATGGCTTGCAACATGTTCCACATGGAACTTTTTGGAAACCAGGATTTATGTTTGGGCATGATTCCCAAAACATTAAATTCAAATTTCGCTAATGATTTTTCGGCATTGATGCTCAAGCCCTTGGCACGGGTAATCAAATCTCCAAATGAAAAAATCAATTCTGAAGATGACCCCGGCATAAAAATTGCGCGTATATGCTCATCTTCAAAAACAATCTGCTTATCCATAACTTTCCCGTGCTGGTGAATCTAACTTTTCGGCAACAATTCACTCAATGAATAGGGCCGAAAAAGTGAATATGCTATTTTATATCGATGAAAAAGATTAAAAAGCGCAAAATATGACACAATCACTGCATCCTGCAGCTCAACAGGGGTTTAGTGCAGCGGCTGAGCTTTATCAGCAGGTACGCCCTGACTACCCGGCAGATCTTAGCCCATGGCTTGCTGAGACACTGTCCTTGCCTGTAGATGCAGATCTTGTTGATTTGGGAACAGGAACAGGTAAATTTATTCCCTATTTGCGCCCGCTCAGCAGCCACATCACCGCCATTGATCCTGTCCCTGAGATGCTGGCCCAGTTAAAACTGGCACATCCGGATATTCATACCCTTGAAGGGATGAGCCACCAGCTTCCCCTGCCCAATCATAGCGTGAATGCCGTGTTTTGTGCACAGTCATTTCACTGGTTTTCCAATCTGGAAACCTTAAAGGAGCTAGATCGGGTACTTAAACCTCAAGGCTTTCTGGTACTGGTCTGGAACCAACGAGATATTACAGTCGACTGGGTCAAAGCCCTGGCAGATTGTATTGCACCACTGGAAGGCGATACACCACGATATTATAGTGGTGCCTGGCGTAAAGTATTTGAAGAACAGAATCTCTTTCAGCCTTATGCTGAAACGCAAATGCGCCAGCTGCAGCATGGCCCTGTCGAGCAGGTAGTCTCCAAACGCTTATTATCAACCAGCTTTATTGCCGCACTACCAAAAGAACAGCAACAACAGCTCAAGCAGCAATTCGAACAAATTATCAAAAACTATACGGACAAGGGTGCAGAAGATATGATTAATTTCCCTTATGTCACCTATGTTTATGTATTCAAGAAAAATAATTAGGAACAGGATTCAATCATGCACACGATTCAATTGATGTCACGAACTGCACTTTTCACTGCTGCCATGTTTTTAATGGCCTGTGACCAGAAAAGTTAACAATCTGTAGAACAGCAAGAAACAGAAAACTCTGCATCAGAGGAAATCATGCAGGAATTGAAAACTGGACCCGTGAAAAACTTCCCTAAAACGGAAGATGATCCCCATGATATTGCTGTCTTGAATGACTATGAAGAACGTTTTCAGGAAATGAGCGCGGATCTGGAAGCTGAGCTCAATGGCATGCGCAATGATGACAATCTGACTCCGGAATTTGTCCAGCAACGTCAACGCGATCATGTCCAGTCTTCGCTAAATATGCTCAAAGATCTGGAGCTGAAAACTGAACAGGGCCGTTATATTCAGGGTTTAATGTATCAATACTGGGAACATCAGGAAAAACTGGTGAATAGTCCGAAATCTCAGGCCACTACTGTGAATGAAGCCAGTGAAAATGTAAAAGGTCTGGGCAAATATCTGCATGCCCAGGAGCAACTGGAACGGTGGCGTTCACAATATCCAGAGATGACCACTGCAAATAAAGCCCCAGCACAATAAATAATACAGTTCAGGAAGCAGACACTTCCTGAAATTTTATAGGCAGCACTAAGATTTAATTTTCAATTTCTGATGAATGCGGATTATTGAGCTTGAGCTAAATAGTGCTGCACCCCTTCTGCGGCTGCACGTCCAGTGGCAAAGCAGGCGGTGAGTAAATACCCTCCTGTAGGCGCATCCCAGTCCAGCATCTCACCACATAAGAACACATGGGGATTGGATTTAAGCTGAAGCTGCTCTGACAGAACCTCGCGTTTAACACCACCTGCACAGCTAATCGCTTCCTGTATAGGACGGAAACCTGTTAAAGGAATTTTCAATTGCTTAATCTGCTGTGCTAATTCAGTAGCATTTTGCCAAAGCGGCTTTGGTAACAGTTCACGCACCAGAGCAGCTTTTGCACCATCCAGACCTGCTTTCCGCCAGATATTATTCAAAGACTGCTTTTTACTTGGCTGTAATTTTTTAGCCAGCTGCTCTAAGGTTTGATCCGGAAAAAGATCCAGATTCAGCTGCATTGGCTGACCCTGTTTCAGCTGTTGACGCAGTCCCCGGTCCTGTTTATAGATTAGACCACTTTCCAGACCATAGTGACTGATCACGATATCTCCCATGGTCTTGTCACCGCCATCAACCCAAGCCTCGACCCGTTTTAGGGGCTGACCGAAGATTGGCTGCATAAACTTAGACCATGGATATTCCACACCCGCATTACTGGCTTGGAAAGGTTCAATCTCACTGCAATCAAGCCATGCTTGCCATTTCCCATCACTGCCGAGTTTTGACCATGACACTGCACCACAAGCCAAAACAATCGCATCAAAGTTTTCTGTGAATGCGCAATCATTTTTTAAATCATGGATCTGTAGCTGATGATTTTTCAGATCTAGAATTTGATGACGATAATGAAATTGTACCCCTTGCTCAGTTAAACGTTTTAACCAGACACGCAATAGTGGAGCGGCTTTCATTTCTGTAGGAAAAACTCGACCTGAAGAACCAATATAAGGTTCAATGCCAAGATCTTTCATCCAGTTTTGAATCCATATCGCATCCCAGCGTTTGATCCAAGGTTCTAACCAGTCTACCTGATCATAACGCTGCACAAACTGCTCGACGGGTTCGGCATGAGAAATATTTAGGCCGGTTTTCCCAGCCATCAGGAATTTACGGGCAGCCGAAGGCTTCTGTTCAAACACATGAACTTCATAATCAGACTGGCTCAGAACTTCTGCAGCCATCAAGCCTGCCGGGCCAGCACCCACAATTGCAATATGCTTCGTCATGGCTTATTCCGCTGAACTCGCATTCTGCCCTTGTAGCGGCTGAAACTCATCAAAACGTGTTGTATAGCCTTCCGGTTTACTAATAATCAATTGCTGGCACAACTCACCACGCTCTAGATATTTAATTTCAAAATGAGTTCTTGCCGAGTCTTGGCCAATGACTTCTTTAACGAAAGGCAGCTTCCACAGGTTTTGAACCTGCTGTTCTGCTTCATCAATATATTCAGGAATATTGCTGGCTAAAGTAATCGTGCCACCGGTTTTTAAACGCGATAATAAAAACTCAAAAAATGGCATATTCAACCAGCGCTGCGCCGGGTTATGCGGCTCAGGGTTCGGATATAAAATAAAAAACTGTTCGACTTGCGCTGGATAGAGAGCATGCACAATCCAAGGCAAGGCATCGGCATGAACTGTCTGTAAATTCGGTTGTCCTTCCAGCGCATGCTGTTTTTGCATGGCTAAAAATTTCTCTCGAGTCCGTTCGATCGCAATCAGCTTGCTGTCTGGATTGATCTGGGTAAAGAGCAATGCGTGTTTACCTTTGCCCGCACCGATTTCCACACAAACCGGTTCAGAACTGATACTTTGGAAATCACGAGGCGCATGCATACGCTGTGCTTGAAATTGACGAATCGACATAATCAGATCAAACTAATAAAAACTGTATAAGTCTAACAAGTGCAGTTATATTTGCCTAATCGAAGCTTTATTTTTCTAGGGAGTGTGCTGATGTCAACCACTTTAAAATGTCCACGCTGTGGCAAACTGACCACTTGGGAAAATAATGAATTTCGTCCTTTCTGCTCGGAACGCTGCAAAATGATTGATCTAGGCGCTTGGGCCAGTGAGGAATACAAACTGCCAACCCAAGATGCTCCCGCAGCTGAATCTTCTGAAGAAGACTGAACCTTTTAAAATATCCTATCACATTAAGCATATCCTAAATAATCACATGATTTTTATAAAAGGCTTATAGAAAACCAACACAAGTTAACAGCACATATGCCAGTTTAATACTATGTTCTTACGCAGAAATATCACATTATTTTAGAGCAAGAACATGGGCTACATTATTCTAAAGATCATTTTAATTGGGGTAGGAATACTTGCGATATTGTCATTAGGAATAGGCATTTTCCAGCAGGATGGCTTATTTATTATTGTCGGTGTTCTGCTTGTTATTATGACTTGGCTAATCTATGCACAAACCCGTCAGTCTTTAAATAATCCTTTTAGCAAATAAAAAGATCAGCTAGGCTGATCTTTTCAACTACTTTAACCTGCTTTTCCCGCTACAAAAGGGTTATGCTGCTTTTCAAAACCAATATTGCTGATCGGACCATGTCCTGAAATAAACCGGGTTTCATCCGGCAGGCTAAAACATTCGCGCTGGATTGAATCGAGTAACTGCTGATGATCGCCACGCGGGAAATCTGTCCGTCCAATTGAGCCTTTAAACAGTACATCCCCTGTCCATAACAAAGCATGATTCTTGTTATAGAACATCACATGACCTGGAGTATGGCCTGGGGCAAAACGTACTTCAAACTCTTCATCACCTAGCTTGAGAACTTCTCCACCTTCCAGCCATTGCGTGACTTCTACTTTTTCCGGAATCGGAAAACCGTAACGGGTAGACACTTCCTGAATCATATCCAGCCAGAATGCATCGTCCTTATGCGGACCAATCACCGGCACATCCCAAACTTTTTTTAAAGCACCAACTGCTCCAGCATGATCGAGATGGCCATGAGTCAGCCATAAAGCCTTGACCGTTAAGCCCAGTGCTTCTACTTCCGCTTTTAATTTTTCAGGTTCGCCCCCTGCATCAATCAAAACAGCCTCTTTACTGTCGCTATCCCAAAGAATCGAGCAGTTTTGCTGAAATGCAGTCACAGGAACAATTTTGACTTGTAACATAGGATAAGAAACCTCAAAAGATTAATGGGCAAGCGTCTGATTCAATGCTTCAAGATTAGCCTGTAACAGCGTATTGAGCAATTGCACATGATCTTCACGGTTGTTCAAAGCCGGAATATAACTGTAGCTTTCCCCGCCATTGGCCTTGAAGGTCTCTCCATTTTCCATGGCCAGCTCTTCCAGTGTTTCCAAACAGTCGGCCGAGAAAGCCGGACTCATCACCTGAATTGATTTCACGCCCTGTTTGCCCCACTCTTCAATTAAGGCATCCGTATAAGGCTTAACCCACTCCTGTTTACCAAACCGGGACTGGAAACTAATTGCATATTGATCTTCAGATAGACCTAAAGCTTCTGCAACCAGTTTGCCTGTGATCCGGCAACGATCCGCATAAGGATCACCTTTATCGGCATAGGGCTGCGGGATACCATGAAATGACATCAATAGTTTTTCCGGCTGCCCATGAATCGCCTGATAATCCCGAACACTTTGTGCCAGTGACTGAATAAATAAGGGATGCTGATAATAATCGCGGATAATCGACAAACCAGGTAAATTGCGCTGTTTCAATACCCATTTTGCGACTGCATCATACAGAGGTGCGGTAGAGGTCGCTGAATACTGGGGAAATAACGGAAACAGAATAATATGATCTTGCGGTTGAGCCGAAATCTGATCAAGGACAGCCTGAATATTAGGATTGCCATAAGTCATGGCAGGCACCACATTCAGTTCAAATTGCGGATATTGTTCAATGAGTTTGGCCTTTACTTGACTCACCTGCTGCAGCAGAATCTCACGCATCGGTGAATCCTGACCCCAGACCTGTGCATAAGCCTGGGAAACTCGCTTGGGACGGAACGGTAAAATAAATAAACGCAGGATGAGTTGCCAGATCGGCTTGGGAATTTCAATGACACGCTGATCAGATAAAAACTGCTTCAGGAAATCGCGTACTGCCGGCACAGTCGGTGCATCGGGTGTGCCTAAATTTGCCAATATAATCGTAACTTTTGGTTTAGCTGTAGAAAACATGCAGTACGCCCGTCGTGGTATCAACCCGCTTACTTTAACAGCTTTTTACTTATTCTCTATATGGATTAATACACTGACTTATATTGAAAAGTACGATCTTTATCCAGCAAGTTACTGTCCAGCAGTTTTTGTGCCTTAGGCGTAATCTGCCAAAGCAGACGCTGACGGTCATCACGGCCTGACGGTACAATCCAGTCATTCTGGCGCATTTGCAATTTCAGGCTATGCAAGGCGCGAATATTAATCTGGGCACGGGCTACAGCATGCGCGCGCGGCATTTCCGCTCGTGCATCTTCCAGACCGGTTTCATTCAAATACTCATTCATACGCTTGGAGAAAAATTCCTCCGGCGTCGGATTAATGAATGTAGAGCCGAGAATAGCCAGCAATTGTGCCCAGGTCAGTCTCTTCTGAACTTTTAGCTCTTTAAAGTTACCATCCTGATAAGCATGCATACGGTATTCGAAGGAGAAAACTTCATGCATAGACACTTTCGGCAGGCTCAGGAAAGGATCCACTTCACGTGTCCCCCCATCGCGTTCCAGTTGGGCCACTTTAGCTTTGAGCTGGTCAATCTCGTCATGCAAGGCTTGAGTATTCTGAGGACGTACCCAGCCACTTACCGGATAACGTTCCAGCATTTGCGGCATGTTCAAACGTACCGCCATTTCCAGATCGCGCAAGGTACGATAGCAAAAGACCTGATCAGCTTCCTGCTGCAATAACTGACGAAATTCTTTAAATTTTTCTTGTAATTCAGGTTTCGCATCGTGCAAGGAAGGATCACGTGAAGCCGGATCTTCATGCATAAACACAATAATCGGTTTCTGCTTGGTCACAGCGTAAATGTATTCCAGATGCATATAACCTACACCGGAAACCGACTGCTCGCCATACTGGCTACCCAGCAGAATCACCACATAATCACAATCATCAATCTGGCGACGTGCAAATGCAGTATTTAAAGGAGTGCGTTGTTCCAGCCCCCAGGAAAAGAAACCCATGCCGACCAAAGTTTGTGACAAGATGATCCGCTCTGGCTGCATTTCTGCACCAGAGGTGGAGATAAACACCTGATAACGTTTATCGAGCATTGGTTATCCTCTTTTACTGCACATTGATCTGGCCGGCTAAACCCTGCCCTGACACAATATGACGACCCCAGTATAAAAATATATCTTTCAAAATTATAAGATGAGTGACGGTCGCCTAGCTGACTTCTGTCTCCATATTGCTGACCTGCCATTTAATATCGGCTGGAATCAGATGCCCTAAAATCGGCTGGAGCTGTTCAGCATTTTGACCACTAACCACAAGTCGGATTTTTAGACTGTCCTTGCACTCATGTTCAAATAATAACCCATTTTTGATCAAAATTCGGGCCGTTTGTCTCGCAACCGCGAATCCTGAGTCAATTAATGTCAGCTTTTGACCAAAAATATACTGAATTGACGATTTTAGGAAGGGGTAATGTGTACATCCTAGCACTAAATAATCAGCACCCTGATCAACAACCGGTTGTAAAATCTGAGTTAATGTCGCCAGACACTCAGGACTCATCTGCTGACCGGCTTCTACAAAAGGCACCAGATCCAGACAGGTCACCGGAATTACTTTGACCTGTGCCGGCTCGGCAAAACGGGTCATGACATCCTTAATCAGCTGGCCACGAAAGGTTGCAGGTGTGGCCAGAACGGCCACCGTTTTGGATTGGGTATTGAGGACTGCAGGTTTGAGCGCTGGCACCAGTCCAATGATCGGAAAGTTTTCACCATAATGCTCACGTAAATAATCCAGGCTAAATGCAGAAGCGGTATTACAGGCAACGACTGCAACTTTACAGCCTTCACGATACAGCCATTCAATCGCTCGCGCAGTTAGGTCACGGATTTCCTGATCTTTACGGGGCCCATAAGGTACGTAAGCCGTGTCGGCATAATAAACAAAGCGTTCATTGGGCAAATACCGGGCAATTTCCAAAGCAACCGACAACCCTCCCACACCAGAATCAAAAATCCCGATAGGTGCATCAGCACTGGCTTTAGGCATGGGATCTACTAAGGGATAAATCGGTTGGATAGCGCTCATAACGTTGCTAGTTGCTTGTTTCAAATGACCTTGCGACAAAGCTTAAACCTCAGGTGCTTAAATGCAAGTCTAAATCACCACTTTTCAAGCTTAAAACCGTCTCTCCAGCAGCATTTTCACCAAGCTCGCCCATCTCCACCAGATGTAAAAAAGCAGCCCGCTGAATAAGCGCATTGATTCCAAAACGCACATGCACATAAGGGCGCAATTCATCCTGATACTGACGCATAAAGATAGGATGTTCGCTATCGACAATAATGATGTCCTGAGTCGTGGTGGTCAGTTGCAGGTAAGTCCTGCCTTCAATCTTGACCTGATCGACCTGATTTACAAACAGAGGTTCATCTTCGACCTCGATTTCAATCATTTCAACCGGCGTCTTTAGATAGAATTTTCCTTCTTCTTTCCAGAGTACCGTGGAAAACAGGTCTATCATCGGCTGACGCTTGATCAATTGACCTTCGTGCCACCATTCTCCATTGGCCAAAACCTTGAGATCCATTGCGCCACAATGCTTTGGCTGCCATTGATCCAAAGGCGGGATTGACCTTTTGTGACTGCCCTGTGCATCTTTTAAGTATTGTGCGATATCCATTAAATTTTTATCATCGCTAGAAGCTACTTTTTTCGTCGGATTTTTATCGGGTGCTGACTTATTCATATAAAGAAGACCTTAATGACGGAAAAATAATATGTTTCAGCCAATTGGCTTAACCTGGGTTTAAAACTATACTAGCCCAGATGCTTAAAGACACTACTATTTTTGTGTCTAGGAATTCAGAACACTCATGGCAGCACCCAATCATCCGATTATGGTTGCCACCGAATAGAAATATGAGGAGTCCTACATGGAACACATCGAACGTGAATCGATGGAGTTTGACGTTGTGATCGTAGGTGCGGGTCCTGCCGGCCTGTCTGCTGCAATCAAGATCCGTCAACTTGCAATTGAAAACAATTTAAATGATCTGTCCGTTTGTGTCGTAGAAAAAGGCTCCGAAGTCGGTGCACATATTCTTTCGGGTGCTGTGCTTGAACCACGTGCCATGAACGAACTATTCCCGAACTGGAAAGAAGAAGGTGCACCTTTAAATGTGCCAGTGACAGAAGACAAAACTTTCTTCCTTCTTTCAGATGAAAAATCACAAGAAGCACCGCACTGGATGGTGCCTAAAACTATGCATAACGATGGTAACTACGTGATCTCACTGGGTAACGTGGTGCGCTGGTTAGGCCAGAAAGCCGAAGAACTGGAAGTATCGATCTTCCCGGGCTTTGCTGCTTCTGAAATTCTGTATCATGAAGATGGTACGGTGAAAGGTATCCAAACCGGTGACATGGGTATTGGTAAAGATGGCGAACCGACGCATAACTTTGCGCCGGGTTATGAGCTGCATGCCAAATACACCATCTTTGCTGAAGGCTGCCGCGGTCATTTAGGTAAACGCCTGATCCAAAAATTCAATCTGGATAAAGATGCTGATCCGCAGCACTACGGGATCGGCATTAAAGAACTCTGGGAAATCGATCCAGCGAAACACAAACCAGGTCTGGTAATGCACGGTGCCGGCTGGCCTTTATCTGAAACCGGTTCGTCAGGTGGCTGGTGGTTATACCATGCTGAAAACAACCAGGTGACTCTGGGCATGATCGTGGATCTGTCTTATGAAAATCCGCACATGTATCCATTCATGGAAATGCAGCGCTGGAAAACCCATCCACTGATTAAACAGTATCTGGAAGGTGGTAAACGTATTTCTTATGGTGCGCGTGCCGTAACCAAAGGTGGTTTTAACTCTCTGCCGAAATTCACCTTCCCGGGTGGATCTTTAATTGGTGATGATGCGGGCTTCCTGAACTTTGCCAAGATCAAAGGCTCACACACTGCCATGAAGTCCGGCATGCTCTGCGGTGAAGCGGTATTTGAAGCGATTGCTGCCGGTGTAGAAAAAGGCGGTGATCTGGCGATTGCGCGTGTGACCGAAGGTGAAGACTTCTTTGTAAAAGAACTCACATCTTATACAGACAAGTTCAACAACAGCTGGTTGAAAGAAGAGCTGTACAGCGCGCGTAACTTTGGCCCAGCAATGCACAAGTTCGGTCAATGGATGGGTGGTGCATTCAACTTCATCGACCAGAACGTATTCAAAGTGCCATTCACCCTGCATGACCTGGTTCCTGACTTCAGCACGCTAAAAACGGTTGATGCAGTGAACTTCAAGCCGAACTATCCAAAACCGGATGGTAAGCTGACGTTTGACCGTCTGTCTTCAGTGTTTGTATCGAACACGGTGCATGAAGAAAACCAGCCTGCGCATTTAAAACTGACCGATGCTTCGATTCCGGTAGATGTCAACTTGCCGAAATGGGATGAGCCTGCTCAGCGTTACTGCCCGGCAGGTGTGTATGAAATCATGGAAAATGATGACGGTTCGAAACGCTTCCAGATCAATGCAGCGAACTGTGTACACTGCAAGACCTGTGACATCAAAGATCCATCTCAGAATATCACCTGGGTAACACCGGAAGGTGGCGGTGGTCCGAACTACCCGAATATGTAATCTCTGATGAGATACAAATAAACCCGCTGAAAAGCGGGTTTATTGATCTTAAGTTATTTTAAAAGTAAAGAAGTTAACCAAAATAAGATAAAAACTAAACTAGTATAAAATCGGATTTTATATTTATAAATATCAATATCTTCATCGTTTTGATAAAGGGAGGGCATACTAGATATTAAAAGACATGAGCCTACTATTAAACACAAATAACCTCCATATTTTAAAAGAAATTCCACGTAGTAAACTCCTCTAATTCTTTATCGTATTCTTCTAATAATTTATATGCTCCCCATCCTCCTACGGCTGATCCGACCAGACCTGCCATGATTATACAAATAGGCGCTGCTGGCCCACAAACAGCTCCAGCTGGAGAATATGCTATGGATGCTGTTACTGCCCCTGTAGCTATACCTGAAATAATAGTAGTAGTTTGTTTAATAGCTTCTTTTTGTTTGTTCTCCGCATAATATATTTCCCTGGCTGCATAAAATAATGTTACCACCAAGAAAACACTTCCCAATGCCCCTACCCTTTTCATAATTTCAGTTACATTAGGATTCGCATTACCTGCACTACGGATAACAGAATAATAAATTCGATTTTTTCCAAAATCAGATAGTGAATTAAAAAACGACCGACCTGAAGCCATTTGTTGTTTTATGAAGAAATTTAACTGATTATTTTGCAATAACTTTTTATAATTTTCAGGATCTTTTAGCTGATAAGCATATTTTTCATATAAGAATTCAAGAGTTAATCCTTGAGCTTTCATATTCTTTGCGGCAGCTAAACCAGCTGATGATGTTCTTCTACGTGTAGTCTCCATAATCTGATTTCTGAAATTATTACATTCTTCAGCAGCTTCTTTAAGCTTTAAAGTTCCATCTTTTACAAGTTGTCTATATCTATTTGATATTTCTTTTGCTTTCTTTTGATAGGTTAAACGAAGAGCGGGATTTTGTATTGTTTCTTTAGAAATATAAGTTGTTGTTGCTTCCCATTGTTCAATAGCGATTTCTAATTCATTTTTAACTTTAACAGGTACTTTATTTGATTCTGCTTGTTTTGTTGTACCTGTAGTTGATTTTAATTTATATATCGATTTATTAAATTCGCCATTTTCTAATACGGGAACACGCACTCTGGCAATTTTTGAATTATTTAAAATTAACTCTACAAAGATTAAATCTAATTTATTGCAATTATAGATTTTAGTACAACCATTCGGATCAATTTTTCCTCCATAACTTTTTTGAGTTGTCGTATTTAGTAAGGTATAGCTTAATTTTGATAAAAGGTCTTTATTATCACAGGAGACTTTTAAACGAGCCGTATAAGTCATTCTTCTAACTCCGATATCTCTGCATCATATTTATGCACCATAACCGTATATTTTTCTTCCTTATTTTCTGAGGTAACTCTAATAATTCCATCTTTGGGAATCTCTCCTGTTCGTACATTCCCCTTAGAATCGATAAGACTAAAATTTGGAGAGCTTTCTAATAATTTATTGTCTATTTTATGTCGTACATCGAACTCTAAAATATAGGAACTATTATGTGAGGCAGGAAGATAGGGAATATCATATATTACCTTTTCCCCTGATAAAAATTGATGCTGACCTGCCTTCATCTCAAACTGACCACCCGTCATCGGCAAAATTCCGGCACTACTGATCTCAACTTGAGAACCGCCCGCAGTTAAAACAATTTCCTTCGCTGCTGTAATTTCAATCTGATCTTCAGTGGAGATAGTTTTGATACCTTTGCGTGCAATAATATCCATCCCATCATTTTGCGCCTGTAGTTCAACTTTGCCTTTTGCGGCATAAGCTCTTAAGCCTTGTTGGGCTGCAAACAGACTGACTTTAGAAGAGGCATGCCCAATAATATTTTTCTGCGAACTTAGGTTAATACTGTCCGCTGACTGGTGGCTAATTTGACCCTCCGCAGACAAATGAATATCCTGCTGGGTACTCAGCGCAATGGATTTTGGTGCTGTCAGAATCATAATTGCCTGTTTAAAGGCAGCTGCCTTGTCTTGATCTTGCTGTTCAATTTTCTCAATAAAGCTTTTTAAATTTTCAAAGATTTCAAGCGGATCAGTTTGCTGGTTTTTAGCAACATTACTCAGTGCTTGGCTCATCTGCAAGCCTGATTCAAGCTGGCTTTTCGCTGGTTCAGCATCCATATGTGAACCGTCTGCGGCTTGCTGTTTATGAGCCGAAATCAATAACCCTTTACCTGCACGGACTGCACCCCATTGGTCAGTTCTAAGTTCAAAACCTTCACCCCGTCCTTCACTTTCAGCCTGTTCTTTCGGATGACTCAAGTTACCCAGATTGAGCTGACTGGCAGCTTGACTACTATGTAACTGTATACTGATCTGGCCAGTCGTATCATCAAAACGTAACTGGTTAAAGCCTTGCCCCTGTACTTCTTGCGAGCGAATACCACTGAGTTTTTTGGTGTCTGGTAGTTGTCCTTTTTGATCAAACTTCGTCGGAGAACGTTGGCCTTCATGAATCCGACCTACCACAAAAGGCCGATCAATATTGCCGTCGAAAAAGTCGACGACCACAATTTCACCAATGCATGGCAAGAAACGCACCCCATAACCTATACCTGCCCACGGGGTCAGAACATCTACCCAGGCTGAATCTGTATCACTGTCATTGCTGCCTGCACCACCATCGTGAGCATGGTCATCCGAACGAGTGAACAGAAAACGGATTTTGATCCGCCCCCATTCATCCACATAAATTTCTTCATCTTCTGGCCCGACTACCTTGGCGCATTGCGGATAGGCCTGTGGCCGCTGCAATAAAGGTTGATACTCAGGAACCAAGTGAATATGGCGACGTTGCAAGACTAGCTGGTTGGCCTGACGCTCACCTGCGTCCTTGGATTCTGTCATCTGCCAACAGCTTTGCTGAATTAAAGCATGAACCTGCTCATTTAAGTCTTTAGGCAAATTATTTTGGTTATAAAATTTCCTAGAGATGATTAAAAATTCTTTATCTACTGCTGGATGCTGGTCAATTTCAGGATGCTGATCCAGCCGAAACCAGTAACCCACTTGGGCATCACGTACTGTGGATGTTGCTAAAAATTGTTTGGCCTGTGCATCATAGAAATGCTGCAAATTTTGGTTTATTTTCTCGATTTGTGCATCCGAGGCTGGAGTTGCCTGATCTGCATGCCTGAGATCAGTGATCCATGCTGGACTGATGTTCCAGCCTTGTTCCAATGCCAGGCTGGCATTATCCTGAACCTGACTCTGCTGGTGCTTGCTTTGTACTGAACCTATGCCTTCTTCCTGATTCAAGCGACCGGCATGCCAGCGCTGGATATGTACAGCGGTCGGCTGCAACTGTCGTTCTGCAATAAAACTGGTCATGCTATCTTCTTGTTCAGTCGCACTGGAACGATGGAAACGGATCGCTCTGTGGCTTAAAGCTTGGTAGTAGCTATTGTCATCAATTAATCTAAGCTTTTGCGCTGCAATCGCTGCAGATGAATGCACAACTATAAGCTCAGACTCATCAATCAGCCAGTTAATCCCCTCACTACGCCATAAACGGGTTAAAAAGTCATAGTCGCTTTCATTCAACTGCATAGTAAAAGGACGCACATCATAAGTTTGCTGCAAACCGGATAAATCCAGCTTAAGTGCAGCCGCAAATAATGGACTCTTACCCTGCCATTCTTTGAATAAGATTTCAGTAATCTCCCGGACACTCTTGTCCATGAACACACGACTATTACGGCGTTTATGCCATAGCGACGTTGCATCTTCCAGAGTGAGTTTATAAAGCGTTAATGCGCCATCACTCTGTCCCTGAGTTGCTGCAGTAATAATTCCGGAACTGCGAAATAACTGTCCTTGATCCGTGACCTGATCTATCGCTACTTGAATTCCAATAAATTCTTTAAGGGGAATCAAGGCATTAGTCGACACACAAATCAGCTCAATTTTTAGTCCCTGATTCAGGACATGTTGGCCATCAATACGTTGCAGAAAAACTTCAGAATTAAGTTTTTGATGGGAAAACTGAACAAGCAAAGCACGCTTCTGTGCGCTAAGACCCAATTGCTCTAATACTTGAGCGATATGATTTTTTATCATTTTTAATTGTTATAAATATTTTTGCGGCATTATAGTGAATTATTTATATCCAGCCTAGATTCATTGGTCTGGCCATGGTTCCGATTCATCACTGTAATTCTGGAAGAGGCTTTAATATCAAATTTTTATTTTCTGAAAGTCAGGAACTTCAAGCAGATCAAGTATTCAAAAAAAATAGCTTTCTTTTCATTTTAATCTTTCAACAATATGGGCAAATGAATCACTCATCTGCCCAAAAAATCTCTTAACCGCCTTTTTTCACCAGATAATGGAACTCTTTATTGCCATTTTCATCCAGACGCTCCTCTTGGAGTAGCAGTTCATGGCCGAGGTGCATGCAAAATTTTGGAATATCCCAAGAGGTCGAATTATCCGTAGCAAAAACTTCAACTACATCACCAGCTTTAGACTTACGGATGGCTTGATGCAACATCATGACTGGCTCAGGGCAGCGTAATCCACGGGTATTCAATTGCAGGCTTGGCGTAATTTCGGCTTCAGACATCGACAGACTCAGGAATTCAAGATCAGCCTTATTTTAGCATAAAGCGGCTATCGCATTGCAGCCCGCGCTTTGAACCAATTCACAAAACCATACTGACCCGCGCGATCAAGTCTGCGCAGCATAATTACAATAGACAAGCGTATTTTCTGCGGTATGATAAAATCACGTTTTTTTAGATATTAAGAGTCTTTAGGAAAGATCATGCACGAGGAATCAGGCCCGTCGTGGGGTATGCGCGGCTTACGTAAATGGCTGGGAACTGCACCCGAAACTCGCGACGAACTGCTAAAATTAGTACAAGATTCACGTCGATTTTTAGAACCCGATACTGTTGCAATGCTGGAAGGCGTATTGGACCTGCCGGCCACCAAAATTCGTGAAGTCATGACGCCAAGAACGTCCATGATTAGCTTGCAGGAAGATGACCAACTTCTCGAAATTCTGCATGTTTTAGTTGAATCTGCGCATTCGCGATTCCCTGTGTTCTCATCGGATCAACCGGATAATGTAGTTGGTATTTTGCTGGCCAAAGATCTGCTTCCTTTCCTGACCGAGCCTTCTTCCAAAGTCGATATTCGTGCCTTGATGCGTCAGCCGCTGTTTGTGCCGGAAAGTGCGCGTTCGGATCAGGTTCTACGTATGCTGAAAAATACCCAGACTCATATTGCGGTAGTGATTGATGAGTACGGTACAACTTCAGGTCTGGTGACCCTAGAAGATATTCTCGAAGAAATTGTGGGTGAAATTGAAGACGAACATGATATTGCGGATGAAGAAGCACAATATATTGTTCCGGATCAAGACCCGAAAACAGCCAATACTTGGGTAGTACAAGCGCTGACACCAATCGAGCATTTTAACAATATGCTGGATGCCAATTTCTCCGATGATGAAGTTGAAACCATGGGCGGTTTGTTATTACAAGAAATTGGTTTGGTAAATGATCTGGAAGGTCAGACGATTGAACTGGAAAACTGGCAATTTACTATTCTTGAGGCAGATTCACGTTCTATTCGTTTAATTCGAGCTGTGCGCCAATGAGAGCATATTTCGATAAGCTATTAAATCCAGCCCAGCAGCAAAAGCAGCTAGCCTTAATTTATCCTGTATTGATTGCCTTATTTGCCGGCGCTATTTTTAGCCTGGCACTGGCACCTTATCATTACTGGTGGCTGGCGATTCTCTCTCCTGCCTTACTGTATGCTTGCGTCCGTGGTCGTAGTGCGAAACAGGCCTTTGGGATTGGCTGGGCTTATGGGATTGGATTGTGGTTTGTGGGTGCATTCTGGCTCTATACCTCTATTCATGTGTATGGCGATACCAGTTCTTTCCTGAGCGTAATCATGATCCTGATCATGGCGATTGTCATGGGACTGTTTACTGCGCTTCAGACTTTCATTTATCGTCGATTTTTCCCAGAAACACCTCTTACCTTCGCACCACTTTGGGTGATCTTTGAATGGGCCAAAACCTGGGTATTTACCGGTTTCCCATGGTTATTTGCAGGTTACGCTTTTACTGAGCTTTATCTGGATGCCTATGCGCCTTTATTTGGTGTATTTGGGGTGTCCTTTGTAGTGATTGTTCTTGCCTGTGCGCTGGTTGAAATCTTAAGTAAACGGGTCTTCTGGATCGTGCCTTCTGCACTCTTGTTATTGGGTGCCTGGGGTGCTGCACAACTGACTTTCGTGCAAGAAAAAAATGAAAAGCCGCTCACCGTTTCTCTGATCCAGGGCAATATTCCTCAGGACCTGAAATGGTTAACTGAATATCAGGTAAAAACTCTGCTGATCTATGCCAATCTGAGCAAGACTGAATGGGGACGTGACCTAATTGTCTGGCCAGAATCTTCGATTCCGATGTTCCAGACCGACATCGAACCTTTCCTGGATGCCATGAAAGTTCAGGCAGAAAAATCTGGAACAGCTTGGGTCACAGGTATTCCGTTCTGGGATCTGGCTGAGTCACAGGAAGCAGGCACGCCAAAATATTACAATAGCATCATGGCGACCGGTAATGAGTCGAGTGGTTTGTATAAGAAGCAGCGTCTGGTGCCTTTTGGGGAATATATTCCACTTTCTGGCGCACTCAGCTGGGTACTGCCAGCTCTGCAAAACGACCCTTCGGTGAGTGGTTTCTCGCGTGGTGCGGATATCCAGAAACCATTAAATGTGAAAAACCATCCTCTAGGTGCGGCAATTTGCTATGAAGTGGCTTATCCAAACCTGACTCGTCGTAATGCCAGCCAAAGCGATTTTCTGGTGACCGTATCTAATGATGCCTGGTTTACTGGCACTGCCGGTCCACAGCAACATTTACAGATGGTACAAATGCGGGCCAAGGAAAATGGTCGCTGGTTTATTCGTGCTACCAATACTGGGGTAACTGCGTTCATCGACCACAATGGCCATATTGTGAAACGTGCACCTATGGATAAAGAAGCTATACTCCGCGGTGAGCTACCCGCCATGCAGGGTGAAACGCTCTACATGAAACTCAGCGACTGGCCAGTGCTGATTTTCTCCGTATTGCTCTTATTACTAGGTTGGCGCTTCCGCCCACGTAAAGTGGATATCAGCTTTAAGTCTAGAAGATAGTTCTCTCAAAAGCCCCTCTTTTAAAAAGAGAGGGGCGATAAAAAACCGAGGTTCATGCCTCGTTTTTTATCTATATATTTATTAAGAATGTTATTAAAACTGGATCACCAGATAAGATAACATGCTCGCCAGTGACAACATTGGAATATAACGATAGATCTGTACAATACCGTTTTCAAATGCAGAAGCCTGTTCTTGTTTAAACTGCACGACAGATGCTTTTAATGCTGACCAGAAGCATAGTACGAATAAGGTACTCATCATGCTAATGGCAAAGAAACCCACCATAATCTGGCTGCTGCCTTCAGTGGTCTGCCATAAATGCAAAATTCCTTGGCTGGCTGGAAGAATGCTTAAAACCAAAAGAACAGATTTCAGCATCGACCAATGAAACTGGTTTATTTCATCCGACAATATTAATGCTTTCATACCATTCTCCTTTGGCTAAAAAAGGGCCATTAAGAATATTATGAGCTATTTTTTGTAAATAGAAAGTCTATATTTATTCACATTTTACGATAATTGTAATAGATAAATATGGGAATAATTCTTATTATAACTATCAAATCATCAATATTATAGTAATAGCATTAAATTCAGTTATTTATATTATATTTTATGATTGAGAGTTATTATCACTTCACCCAATATTGAAACAATCAATCAAGTGAAGTGATATATTCAATAACCTACTAATTTATAATAATTATCAGTTAAGGTTGGTAATAAATATCAGCATCAGTTCCTTCGCCACCCGCCTGTCCATCAGCACCAAAAGAATACAAGTCGAAGGCACGGCCGTTAGTTCCCGGAATCACGTATTGCAGGTCATTATCCCAGCTGTCTTTTGGATAACCACCTTTCACATAGCCGCCTGGGAGCCAGTTCTTCGCTGTTGCCGGCTGATTTACCAGCGCATCCAGACCACCTTCCTGCATGCTTGGATATTTGCCATTGTCCAGCTTATATTGATCCAGTGAACCCGCAATACTTTGCAATTTGATGACTGTGGTATCCACTTTAGCCTTTTCACCGCGTCCCATTACATTTGGAACAATTAGGGCCGCAAGCACACCGAGAATAACAATAACCACCATTACTTCAATCAGGGTAAAACCTGAGGCACGATGGGCACGTAACTGGCTCACACGTACGGTAGGTTTAACAGCTGTAGTTGAAGGGGCTTTGGCTTGATTTGGATTCCTTTTCATTCAATATCTCTCATTCATCTTTAGAAAGTTTCAGGCACTTTCAATTCTTCGTAGACGTTACACATGTTATTTAAATCATATTATTCATATTGACGATTGGCAGCATCACCGCGATCACAATTACCAGCACAATACTGGCCATGAGTACCAGCATCAGCGGCTCCAGAAGCGCAAGTAATGTCGAAATCAGTGTGGTCACTTCCCGATCCTGCATGGTCGATGCCCGTTCCAGCATACGATCCAGCTCCCCCGAGGCTTCACCACTTTTGATCATTTGTACCATCATCGGGGGGAAATAACCACTACGTTCCAGCTGGGTAGCCAGGTTCCCGCCTTCAGTGACTTTTTCAGCAGCCAAATTAACCGAATCCCGGATCACCCAGTTATTACTTACCGCTGCCCCGATGCGTAAGGCATCCACCAATGGCACACCAGACTGAGTCAGAATCGATAGAGTACTGGCAAAACGGGCAGCATTAATGCCACGTGATAATTTTCCGAATAAAGGTAGTTTCAGAGTCAGACGATCAAAAGCATAATGCCCAGCCGTTGTTCTTAAAAACCGTACCAGAAGAAAAATACCTACCGCACTCCCTATCAATAAAAATGGCCACGCGATCCGGATAAAATCGCTGGCTTTCATTAAAGTCACTGTAATCCAAGGCAAGGCATCTTTACTTTGATCAAAGGTCTTGACGATATCCGGTACTACATAGGTCATCAGGCCCATCACAATTGCAAAAGACATCAAGAGCAAAATAATCGGATAGATCATCGCCCCTTGAATCTTTTTCTGCATAGCAAAACGGTTTTCGGTATAGTCAGCTAACTGATCCAGAATCAGGTCCAAGTGACCAGAACGTTCACCAGCCGCAATGGTGGCAATATACAGCTCTGGAAAACGTCCAGACTGTTGTAGCGCCTGAGCCAAGCTATGTCCTTCCAGCACTTTAGAACGTACTGACATCAGCAGATTTTGCACATGAACTTTTTCGCTCTGCTTGCCGACGGCGCGAATGGCTTCTTCCAGCGGAATTGCGGCAGCGACCAGTACCGAGAGTTGTCGGGTCATAAGAGCCAAATCATAAGCAGTAATGCTTTTTTCAAACCATTTGCGACGGTAGTGCTGGTCTTTTTTCTCAACCGGATCTACAGAGACCGGAATCAGCGCCTGATCCCGAAGCTGTTGCCGGATTTGTCGTGCTGAATCCCCCTCAAGCACGCCTTTTTGCTGCTTCCCTGAAGCGTCAAGCGCAGTAAACTGATATGCAGGCATTGTAATGCTCTAATTTTCCAAAATTTTGCTTAACGCTGTTGCGTCAGACCATCAAAATCATTCATATTCTTCAATATAAATTATCTGCTCACTCTAACATAACTGAACTTTGAGCACGACGAAATTTCATCAGGACCCACTCTGTTACTATGCCAAATTCTGTTCCCGTTACTGCCCCTATTTATCGTGTTCGTGTTGCAGTGCCGGTGCATCTGTTTGACTGTTTTGACTATAGCTTGAGTCAGGAACAATATCAGCAGGCAGAAGTGGGTGCCCGAGTCGCGGTTTCTTTTGGCCGGCAAAATCTGGTCGGCGTGATTACTGAAAAATTACCGCTAGATGCTCCGATTGATCCCAGTTTCAAACTGAAAGCAATTACCGAGCTTTTAGATGACCGTGCCATTATCAATTCCCAGGTTTTAAGTGTATTGACCTGGTCAGCACAGTATTACCAGTTTCCTATCGGGGAAGTGATCCAGACTGCCTTGCCGACCTTATTGCGTCAGGGCAAACCTTATAACCTGCTGGCCCGAAACTGGAAATTGCTGGATCATGAGGCCGAAGCCAAGGTTCGCCGTTCCGAGAGGCAACAGGAAGCCTATCGGATTCTAAAACTACATCCGGTGGGAACAACTGAGAATCTCTTAAATCTGGCCGGAATAGAAACAGCGACTTTAAAAGCGCTCGAAAAAAAAGGAATTTGCGAATGTGTCCTGGAAGCACAGGATTTTAGCCCGCAACCTGTACAACTGGCCCAGATGCCATTAACGGCCAATCCGGAACAAAAGCATGCGATTCAGCAAGTGCTGAAATACCGCAAGCAATATCAGGCCTTTTTACTCGATGGCCTGACTGGCAGCGGCAAAACTGAAGTCTATCTTCAGATCATGGAACAGGTACTTAAACAGGGCAAGCAGGTACTGGTACTGGTGCCTGAAATCGGACTGACGCCACAAACGATTAGCCGCTTTCAGTCTCGTTTCCATTGTCATATTGCCCTGCTTCACTCTGGCCTGAATGACAGTAAACGCTTACAAGCCTGGCAAGCCGCTGAAACCGGTAAAGCGTCCATTGTGCTTGGCACCCGTTCTGCGATCTATACACCGATGCCGAATCTGGGTTTGATCATTCTGGATGAAGAGCATGACCTGTCTTTTAAACAACAGGAAGGTTTTCGCTATCATGCCCGTGATGTGGCATTGTACCGGGGACATTTACAGCAATGTCCAGTCCTCTTGGGTTCGGCCACCCCCAGCATTGACAGCTATGCGCTGGTGCAGCAAGGCAAAATGCAGGTGCTGGAACTGAATCAACGCGCGGGTACAGCACTAATGCCAAAAATCCATATTCTGGATTTAAAAGTGGCACCAAAGCAGCATGGCATCAGCCTGCATCTGATTGAAGAAATCAAAAAGCGCCTGGCTAAAAAAGAACAGGTACTCATTTTCCTAAATCGTCGTGGTTATGCACCCGTATTGATCTGTGGCAGTTGTGGTTGGCAGGCGCAGTGTCCGAATTGTGATGCCAATTTCACTGTGCACCGGCAACCTTATCAGCATCTGCATTGTCATCATTGTGGCACCATTCATCGTATGCCTGAACAATGCCCGCAATGCCAGCATCAGGAGTTGGCTACTTTAGGCATGGGGACTGGAAAAGTTGAAGAACATCTGAATGAGCTTTTTCCAGATTTTGAAGTGATCCGGGTCGATCGCGACTCAACCAGCCGGGTTGGCAGCTGGCAGAAAATCTATGACAAGATTCAGAAAAGTGAGCCTGCGATTCTGCTCGGCACCCAGATGCTCGCCAAAGGCCATCATTTTCCTTATGTCACGCTGGTTGCAATTTTGGATATCGATTCTGGTCTTCTTAGCGTTGATTTCCGGGCCACAGAACGTACAGCACAATTGATCGTACAGGTCGCAGGTCGTGCAGGACGTGGGGAACATAAAGGGGATGTATATTTACAGACCCTAAGACCTGATCATGCGCTGCTAAATACCTTAGTCACTGAAAATTACCGCGCTTTTGCCAAGCAGACTTTGACCGAACGGCAAATCGCCCAGATGCCTCCTTTTCGTTATGCCGTGCTGATTCGCTGTGAATCCAAAGATCAGGCACAAAATACCGAATTCTTACAGAAACATGCTGCCCTGCTCAGGCAATATCCCGATCTGGTGCTGGACATCTGGGGTCCCATTCCTGCCCCGATGGAACGCAAAGCCGGACGCTATCAATCCCATATGGTGCTATTGTCCGCAGACCGTGCCCGTTTGCATTATTATGTCCGTAGCTGGTGGCAAAACCTGTTACAGGATAAGCCATCCAATATGAAGCTGACACTGGATATCGATCCACAAGAACTCAGCTAAAATATTGAGACCATCTTCATTTGATAAAGGCTCAACTTTAAGACTGGATGAAAATAAAATT
Organism: Acinetobacter sp. YH12043; assembly: GCF_013419915.1. Taxonomy (NCBI): domain Bacteria; kingdom Pseudomonadati; phylum Pseudomonadota; class Gammaproteobacteria; order Moraxellales; family Moraxellaceae; genus Acinetobacter; species Acinetobacter sp. YH12043. The sequence goes on along the minus strand of NZ_VOZD01000001.1, from coordinate 132,385 downwards.
TAAGGCGGAAAAATGTCGATACTGTTACAAATAGCGCTGGTTCTGGCGATTGCACTGTTCATGGTGCCACTGAGCCATAAACTCAGACTGCCAACAGTGCTGGGCTATTTACTGACAGGTTTAATCATTGGGTCGAGTGCCTTAGCGCTGATCTCTGCTCCTGAGGTGATGCAGACTTTTATTCAAATCAGCCTGTTGGCCCTAATGTTCTGGATAGGTCTGCAACTCAGACCACAACGAATTCTTCAGCTTGGGCAACCTCTGTGGTTTATGGCCATTTTACAGGTACTGAGCACGACCCTGATTTTGAGCCTGCTGGCCTGGTTCTTTCTCGATCAGCATCTGGTTTCCAGTATTGTTATCGGACTGGCCGGCAGCCTTTCTGCCATGACGTTGGTGACCCAGTTTTTAAATAATCAGCAACAACTGGCGACCAGTTATGGTCAATCCGCTTATGCCAACACCCTGATTCATGCACTGATTGCAATTCCTATCATTGCAGCGATTCCGCTTTTTGCTGGGGTCAGTTCAACAGAACATGGCATAGCTTATTTTGCGGCCATGATGGCTACCTTTACTGGCTTATTTCTATGTAACCGCTATTTCATGCAGCCGCTCTATCGCTGGATTGCCAAAAGTGGTCGTCATGAATTGCATAGCATTGTTACCATTGTCATTTTCTTGGGCTTACTAGTCCTGATGGATACGCTGGGACTGAATCTGTACCTGGCAGCATTATTTTCCGGTATGTTGCTGGCAGATTCTGATTTCCGGATTTCGATTGAAAAGAGTCTGCAGCCTTTTAGCGGTTTATTGATTGGCTTGGCTTTTATCAGTCTGGGCATGTCATTGCAGTTTGCCGATGTGCTGACGCAACCCGTATTGATTATTGCCGGAACACTTTCGCTGATCCTGATTAAATTTGCGATTACCTTAGGATTGGCACGTTATTATCAGCATAGTTGGCGCAACAGTACGCTACTGGCCGCCAGTGTGGCACAAAGTGGTGAGTTCGCTTTTCTGGCACTCATCATTGCGCTTTCGCAGCAGATCGTTACTCCAGCCCTGCTCTCCCCATTGATGTGGATGGCAAGTTTATCCATGCTACTCACACCGGCATTTTACTGGTTATTGCATAACCAGATTCTGCCACGACTGGATCGGCAAAATCATTTGGCAGCGACCTTTGACATTGAAAGCCTTCCACCAAATACCGCACCAATTTTATTAATCGGTTTTGGCCGTTTTGGCCAGATCATTGCCCGTATTTTGCTGCAACAGCAGCAAAAATTCAGTGTAATGGACAGCAATATCGAAGCAACTGAATTGCTGACCTCTTACGGTATTACCTTCTATCAGGCCAATGCGACTGAGCCAGAGGCTTTAGCTCAGGCAAATCTGGATACGGTTCAGCATGTGATTGTCGCCATTGATGATATTGAAGATTCACTGCTGACCGTCCGACATCTGCGCTTAAATTATCCTGACATGTCTTTATGGGTACGGGCACGTAACCGGCATCATGTCCATCTACTTCAGGAGCTGGGCGTGGAACGAATCTGGCGAGAAACCTATGCTTCTGCACTAGAACTAAGTCAGTGTCTGCTAGTTCAGCTGAGCGGACTGTCTGAAGAACAGGCGCAACAAAAGATCCATGAGTTTCATACTCATGATCAGAAACTGCTCAATCGTCAATTTCATCCGGATACGGAGAGTCCGTTTAATTTCGCAGGCTCAAGGAATACACTGGCAGAACTGGAGCATCTTCTTGCTCAGGATCAGCTAAAAAAAGCACCAGAACAGGATACGGACACGCAACAGGACAACAACGCTTCAGGAATTGATGCCATAAGAGATGATCTGGCATAACTTGTGTTTTACAATAATGCCACCATTAAAGCAGGGTTATGGAGAATTTTATGTCTGATTTACGCCAACGCTTTTTTATTGAAGATAGCCCTGTTCGTGGTGAAGTGGTGCATCTTGAAGAAGCTTTACAAACAATTTTGGCCCAGCGTGACTATGCGCCTGCAGTAAAAATCCTGTTAGGTGAAATGCTGAGCGCCACTGCACTATTGGCCAGCACCCTGAAAATTAAAGGGCGTATCAGCCTACAAATTCAGGCTTCAGGCACATTTAAATGGGCAATGGCTGAATGTAACCATCGCGGTGAAGTACGGGCACTGGCGGATTACGAAGAAGATCCACACTTTCAGGCAGCAGAAGATAGCAGCACAGTTTTAAAATCACTGACTAATCCAGTGCTGTTTATCAATATCGAGCCTGAATTTGGTGAGCGTTATCAGGGTATTGTTCCGCTTGATCAGGAAAATCTGGCTGGCTGTCTAATGCAATATTATGACCTGTCTGCCCAGATTCCGACACGTATCGTGCTGGCCAGTGATAACAATCGTGCAGGCGGTTTACTGATTCAACTGCTACCGCGTAACAGTGAAGAAGAACAACGCCGAGTCGATGAAGACTTATGGCCACGTCTGACCATGCTGACTGAAACATTAAAAACAGAAGAACTGGTCACTCTGGATGCCAATGAAATTCTCTATCGTTTATATAACGAAGAAGAAGTGCGCTTACCAGAAGTAGAACATTTGCAGTTTGGCTGTACCTGTTCTAAAGAACGTTGTGCGATTGCCTTACAGCAGATTGGTGTAGAATCGGTTCGTGAAACTTTAGAATTCCAGAATCCAATTGAGATGGACTGTCAGTTCTGTAATAGCCGTTATATTTTTACGGCTGAAGAAGCTTTGAGCCTGTTTGGTGAACACCTCAGTTAATAACCGCCCCTGCTCGACTCAAAAAAAGCACTCAATATCGAGTGCTTTTTTCATTTTATATTTTCATAAAATATTGACCAAAATTCCTCATAAAAAAAAGACAAATGTACTTAATTTCAAGCTTGCCTCATGATTAAAATTTGCACACCGATAGAATCAGAAGATCAACGGTATTTTCAAAGTAAAAAAATCAAAAAAAATAAGTGGAAGATTTTAAATGAAATTTCGATATTTAATGGGTGTGATGTTATGTGCTGTGCAGAGCTTCAGCTATGCAGCCGAAATCACGGGGACATGGAAAGCCATTGATGACAAAACAGGCTATGCACGTGCTGATGTTGAAATCAGTAAACTCAATGATGGTACTTATCAGGGGAAAGTCGTTCGTATCCATGCCATTCCAAATCGTCCTGCACATACCCATTGCTCTAAATGTAAGGGGGCACTGAAAGACGTACCTATTCTGGGTCTATCTGTCTTATCAGGTCTAAAACCAAATCCAGAAAAGAAAAATGAATTCGTTAATGGTTCAATTCTCGATCCACTAACCGGCAATATCTATAAAAGTAAGGCAACGCTGAATTCCCGAGGCAATGTGCTAACGCTTCGTGGCTATGTAGGTACACCCATGCTCGGACGTACAGTGTCTTGGGTGAAAGTCGAGTAAATCTCATGTTTTTATAAATTCTCATCTGTAAGCTGTCTGGCCAGATCAAAGGCTTGGACAGCTTAAAATCATTATCTTTATCCCATTCCTTATCACGTAAATACTTACTCATTCTCATCATGCTGAATGAACGTAATTTTTAACTCATATTCATTTTTCTTAATTTAATGTGATTATTGACTGGTATTTAGTGTATTTTTCACGCTATATTAATCCCATAATTTTTTTATGCCTTTAAGAAGTTAAATATATTTTCAATAGCATGGGGTAATGTGGCAATGAGATTCAAACTGCTTTGTTCTATCATTCTTACAGCAGCAAGCACCATCAGTCTATCTGCTTTCGCCAACAGTGACCCATTACTTGGCCACTGGAAAACCATTGATGACCGTACTGGTTATTCCCTGGCAGATGTGGTGATTAGTAAGGATGCTCAGAATCACTATATTGCCAAAATTGTGCATGTTCGTGAGATTCCAGGGGCAGCTCGACAGCAGACTTGCACCCTATGCAAAGGCGCATTGAAGGATCAGCCGCTCATTGGACTGACGATGCTTAAGGGACTGAGTAGTCATCCCGAGCATAGCAATGAATTTATTAACGGCACTCTGCTCGACCCGGTTTCTGGTCAGCTTTATCAGGCTCGTGCCCGCCTGAAAAATAATGGCAGGCATCTTGCCATTCATAGTCGTGCTGAAGGTGCACCGGTCGGACGCAATATGACCTGGATTAAAAACTAGTTTCGAATTCAGAGTATTAATAAAAGCTCCTTAGGAGCTTTTTTATTTTAGGTCATGTGATAATTCACATGAATTCATTAGTTTTATGCCAATCTCATCACATTTTGTGCTATTGATTTCGTTACATTTTATGAATAAATTAGAGTAATAAATCTAATACGAATAATCATTGATCAACAGGCATGTTATGAAGAAAATTTTAAGTCGCTTAATGATGGGGATCACATTGGCAACAGCAGCAGGTTTAAGCTTTGCTTCTGAAGATCCACTACTGGGGAAATGGAAGACTATCGATGATCAATCCGGTTATTCTCGTGCTGATGTCGAAATCCGTAAAAAACCAGATGGCAGCTATGAGGGAATTATCGTAGAAACCCGTAGCCTGCCAGGTGCAGAAAAACTGGGAATCTGTAGCAAATGTCCAGGACAGCTTAAGAATAAACCATTTATTGGCTTGCCATTTATCTGGGATTTTAAGGCAGACCCCAAAAAACCTCGCGAATTCCATGATGGCAAGATACTTGATCCAATCAGCGGTAAAGTTTACAAAGGTAAAGCACGTTTAAGCGCCAATGGCAAACGCCTGACCCTGCGTGGTTATGTAGGCGTTTCGGTTATCGGACGCAGTGTTACCTGGGTAAAATACTAATTTTTGTCAGTTTTCCATGCCCCTGTTTCAGGGGCTTTTTTAATGGTTATGATTTGAAACAATTAAGTACAAATAAAAACTGTTTCCCTTAGCGCAAACTCATAATAATGAATTGAAGACGGTTATTTTTTATTCACACAATGATCTATCTTCAGCTGCAATTCAATCTGCTAAGGACTCTGAAACGGAGTATTCATGCGACATGTATTCCTCAATTCATAGGCATGGGTAAATGTGTGTTGCAAACAGCGGATGGTTTGCAAATGACAGATAAAACTATAAAAACAGATGCCCGCCTAGATCTTTGTTTCCCTGCTCAGACTGAGCTGTTCAGGTTCAAGCAGGATTTCCATAGGATAGGAGTTCCTCTTCTAGGCAGGATGCTGGTTCAACTAGCATCCCATACCGTTAGGGCACAGCGCAGCGGCCATAAAATATTATGGCATTCCCCTACTTCAGGACGACCTTCCTTTCTGAATGTCTCAAGCCTGGCTGTTTAAGGAGTAGAGCTATGACTACAATTCAATATAGAGAAAACTTTTCCAACGGTTATATCCCCTCTGAAATCATGGATGATCGTACCTTTGATTTGTTCCACTTTTCTGAAGCATGTGGCCAAAGTCCGGAATGGGTGATGCAACTCATTGAACATGGAATTTTGCCGAACCGTTCTAAAACGCATCCTGGTACCTTCCTCGGGGAAGATATTACTCGAGCACAACGGGCTTACCGTTTGCAGCGTGATTTTGATGCTTCCTTTAGTGCCGTTGCCATGATGCTGGATCTCATTGATGAAGTGCAGGAATTACGTCGTGAGGTGAAACATCTGCATTTCAAGTAATGCGTTTTAATGTCCGGTCTGCTTGAGTTAGATCAATGCGGACTAGGGCATATTTTGCTTTTTTCTTTTATTTTTTGAGTGATAAATATCCCTATGAAAACCAAAGACTGCAATAAAAAGATCAAATATATGTTCCCAGAATACCGTGATTTAATTGTGCAATTACGTGAGGAAAATCCGTACTTTGCCCGACTGTTTGAGGAACATAGTGAATTGGACAAACAGATTAGCCAGCTTGAACTCGATCCAGTCAATCATATCAATGATGATATCGATGCGATTAAACGCAAAAAACTAAAACTGAAAGACGAAATTTATCGCATGCTGAAAAACTCTGAAGCCGATCCGCTTACCTAAATGAGAACAGCTTTCTCAACCAAGAATGTTTCAATATAAGGTTTAATCATCCGTTTTATCTACAATGTGATTATTAAATGATTTCGGTTCTTAAATAACCCGGATCCTGCTTAAGCCGATGATTCCTTAATTTGAATTGTTGGCTTATTTTGATGGGTTAATTGATATGCACATAGTGAGGCGTAAATTCCACTCAGAAATCCATGAAGACTACGTGCTTTACTCGTCACTAAATTGTATTGCCCCTTCAATAAACTAAATAATGTTTCTATCTTATTGCGTTGTCTTAGGTGATATTCATCTGATGCACAGAGTTGAATAGCCTGCATATTCTTTCGATGATAAGTAATTAAATCAATACCTTGATCTTTCAATCTGATTTTTAATTCTTGGCTGATGTAACCTCGATCCCCGTAAAGTTTTGCTTCTATACCAGCAACCAATTGCTCAACCATTTTTATGTCAGCAACATGTCCATTCGATAAAGCAGAACAGGCAATTTCACCAAATTGATTCATCGCAATATGTAATTTACAGCCATAAAACCAGCCCATTGAGCTTCTACCACGTGACGCAATTTGGACTAATGATTTATGGCGTTGAATACGTTGATTTTTACAAACTGGCAGAGTTGTTGAATCAATCCATAAATATTGTGTAGCTTGGTCTTTCATCAGCGCCACATGTAAAGCGTGTAGGGCCAATTGGTGCATATTGATCAGATGAATCATCCTTTGATAGCAAGGCAAGTACTTAAATAAATGGCTTTTATCTTCTTTTAACCAGGTGAAAAAGGCTTTGAAATTATTGAAATGAGAGCATTTGTACCAAATGGCAATAAAGCAGATTTCTGAAATTGTGAGTTGAGCAGTTCTGATTCTTAAGGAACCACAGTTTTGTTTGAGAAACTCCCAATAAGTTGATTCAAATTTAAGAAAAAAATCATCAATTACGCAGAATAATTCGGTACTATTGAACATCAGGACTAGAGTTGTGAGTTTGGTGTGGTAACTCAACTGATGGCTCTAGTCCTCTTATTTTTCAAGTCAATTTCTTATCCGCGATTCGGGTTAAATAAAGAATCTGTCCAAATAAAAAAGCCCGCATGATGCAGGCTTTTTCAGACTTAAAAGTAATCGAATTATGCTTGTTCGATGTCTTTCATGGTCAATTTAATACGACCACGGTTGTCAACGTCAGCAACTTGTACTTTCACTTCCTGACCTTCTTTCAATACGTCAGCCACGTTGGCAATACGTTCGTTAGAGATTTGAGAAATATGAAGCAGACCGTCAGTACCTGGCAGGATGTTCACGAATGCACCGAATTCAACGATACGAATCACTTTACCTGTGTAGATTGTGCCTGGCTCAACTTCAGCAGTCAGTGCCTGGATTTTTGCAATCGCAGCCTGTGCAGCAGCTTTAGTTTCACCAAATACGCGTACTGTACCGTTATCTTCGATGTCAATCGCAGCTTTAGTTTCTTCAGTGATTTGACGGATAGTCGCACCACCTTTACCAATCACGTCACGGATCTTGTCAGGGTTGATGTTGATCACTTGGAAAGTCGGCGCGTGCATAGAAATTTCTGGACGAGCACGTGAAATCACTTGATTCATTGCGTTCAGAATGTGCATACGACCTGCATAAGCCTGGTTCAATGCAACTTCCATGATCTCTTCAGTAATACCTTCGATCTTGATGTCCATTTGTAGTGCAGTAATACCGTTAGCAGAACCCGCTACTTTAAAGTCCATATCACCAAGATGGTCTTCGTCACCCAGGATGTCAGAAAGTACTGCGAAACGTTCGCCCTCTTTCACTAGACCCATTGCAATACCCGCAACTGGTGCTTTAAGTGGAACACCGGCATCCATCAATGATAGAGAAGCACCACATACAGATGCCATTGAAGATGAACCATTAGATTCAGTGATGTCAGATACGATACGGATTACGTACGGGAAGCGGTCAGCTGCTGGAAGCACGGCTTGAACACCACGACGAGCCAGACGGCCATGACCGATTTCACGACGTTTAGGACCAGACTCACGACCTGTTTCACCTACAGAATATGCAGGGAAGTTGTAGTGAAGCATGAAGTTGTCAGTTTTAGTACCAGCCAAGGTATCTACCATCAACGCATCACGAGTATTACCCAGAGTAGTAGTTACCAATGCCTGAGTTTCACCACGTGTGAATAATGCAGAACCGTGAGCACGGTCTAATACGCCAACCTGTACATCAAGGGCACGAACAGTTTTAGTATCACGACCGTCAATACGCGGTTTACCAGACAAGATGTTGTCACGTACGGTACGGTATTTAAGATCTTCAAATAATTCGTTTACGTCATCAGCAAGACCAGTTTCGTCACCTTCTGGAACGAACTGAGCGAGCGCTTCTGCTTGAAGTGCATCAAGTGCTGCATAACGGTCTTGTTTCACCGCAATGGTATATGCTTCAGAGATTTTCGCTTCGAATGCTTCTTTCAGTTTTGCACGAAGGTCTTCGTTTTTCTCAGGAGCCACCCAAGTTGATTCTTTCGCACCAGCTGCGGTCGCGAATTCTTTGATTGCTTGGATCGCGATTTGCATTTCATCATGACCGAACAATACTGCACCCAGCATTTGGTCTTCTGAAAGTTCTTTCGCTTCTGATTCAACCATCAGTACTGCAGATTCCGTACCTGCAACGACAAGATCAAGATCACTTTCTTTCAATTGTTCAAAGCTTGGGTTTAGAACGTATTCACCGTTGATCAGACCCACACGTGCCGCACCGATTGGACCACGGAATGGTGTACCTGCAATCGCAAGTGCTGCAGAAGTACCCAGCATTGCTGCAATGTCAGCTTCCATAGTCTTGTCAGAAGATACAACAGTCGCAGTCACCTGGATTTCGTTATAGTAACCTTCTGGGAACAATGGACGGATTGGACGGTCGATCAGACGTGAAATCAGCGTTTCAGCTTCAGATGCACGGCCTTCACGTTTACCGTAACCACCAGGAATACGGCCAGCTGCATATTGTTTTTCTTGATAGTTAACAGTCAGTGGGAAAAAGTCTTGACCTGCTTTAGCAGTTGGTTGAGCAACAACAGCAACTAATACAGTTACGCCGCCCATAGTAATCAATACGGTATTGGCCTGACGCGCAACACGACCTGTTTCTAGGACAACCTGATGTTGGCCAAATTGGAATTCTTTACGAACAATATTAAACATCGACATGTTTTATTTTTTCCTGATTTTATTCTAGTGGAGACCCCTAAGGTTTGGCATTCACATCCAAATGGACGGGTAAATGACAAAGCTTAGAAGCCGACCTCACCAGAAATAAACACTATTTTTAAACACAAAGAAGGAGCGAACATTCGCCCCTTCCCCTGATCTAGCCAAAGGCTAAACCGACTTTAGTTTTCAGCAATAAAGCATAAGGCATGCGATAAACCCGAAAATAAAGTTTAAATCGAATTAACGACGTAAACCTAAAGCACCGATCAATGCAACATAACGACCGTGGTCTTTACCATTTAGGTAGTCAAGAAGCTTACGACGTTGGTTAACCATACGGATCAGACCGCGACGGCTATGATGGTCGTGTTTGTGCTCTTTGAAGTGACCTTGTAAGTCATTGATTTGAGCAGTTAAAAGAGCTACTTGAACTTCTGGTGAACCAGTGTCGTTTTCAGCGCGAGCAAATTTAGCAATGATCTCTGCGCGATCTGCGTTTGTTAAAGCCATTCGATTTCTCCGAGATGCTTATATATCTTGATAAAAATCAAAGTAATGAGAATTCAATACATTGACTGCCGTGCATCACTACAGCAAGTTGCATATTTTAAGGGAAATTGCGTCAGATTGCAAAAATAGATCATGAATTTTGATAGTTTTAGCTGCCAGATGTCTTTGCTTATTTACTGATATGAAGAAATCCCATATGGTTCAATTTACAACGGATTTCAGGAATTGGACTTGATCTGGCTTACGAATAGCTGTTTAGATAACTGCAGAAATTAACTGATCTTTTTATATTTAAAATATTTCTGGTCGCGCTTAGAAATAAATGATAAAAAAAAGCCCGAGTAAACTCGGGCTTTTTCGCGCTGTAGTTTCTTCTATTATCATTTTTTATTTATTGTTTTTTTTAGTGCGTTTTACGCTTTATTATTTTCAAATCTTCCTGACTAAAAATAACTTCCTTGTGTGGTAGATTTTGCCATATTGTCGAAATGCTCATAGAGGCATTTATCCTCACTCGCTGTAAGCCATTGCGTACAAAATTGTCATCGAAATTTGCAAAATATTACACTTATATATCTTTTAATTACACTATTTACTTAAATTTACTTATTCTGCCAACTTAATTGAACTATAAGATTACGGCAAAATTCCATTAACGGCAGATATAAAAAAGCCTTGTAGTCTCTCCCAAAACTACAAGGCTTAGCGGCTGTAAGTTTCCTCTTTCACTTACTTCACTGTAAGTTCGCTGTCTGGTGACATTCTTGTTCTTATTATGCGATTTATACCCAACTTTCCGTGTTGAGTTCTTTTGTGTGACCAATCTTCTCAAAAACCGAGTAAAAGCTCCATGCGCCAATTTCCTGAATCCATGTAAGCATTTACCTACAACAGTTATTTATTTTTTGCCAATAGATTGTTGCATTGTTCAAGTATTTTTTCGCTTAAGCCACTCTTTCGTGTGGTTCTGACGCATAGCGCTTGTGTAAACGCGTCGCGATCTACCAGTAAGCTCACAACTTTTTTGGCCCGGGTAATCGCTGTATAAATCAGTTCCTTACTCAGCAAATTTTTGGCCTGTTGATCGAGTACTACAGCCGTATGAGTAAATTCTGAACCTTGCGATTTATGAATCGTCAAAGCAAATGCCGTTTCGATACTTTTCGGTAAGCGGGTCGCCAGCACCCATTTTTCTAAGCTCGGGAAATACACTTCAAATTGTGACTGTCCTTCTTGTTCTCTCCAGAAACAGATGCCAATATCACCATTGGACAGACCCAGCTGATAATCGTTATAAGTCATCATCACTGGTCGACCGGTATACCAGTCGCCCTGTTTTAACTTGCCTACACTGGCCAGAAAACGCTGTTCAATCTGCTGATTGATTTTATTCAAGCCCAGATCACCATGCCGGATTGCGGTGAGAATCCGGTAATCATCAAAGTACTGAATTGCCTGCTGCACATATTGATCAAAATCAGCCTGATCCTGAGCCAGCTTGATCGCGTCTGCATAAGCCTGATAGCCATACATCAGTTGATCATAATATGGGTCTAACTGTAGACCTGTAGTTGGGTTTATTTCTGGCAGATATTGCAGTTGCAACTGGTCAATCTCTACCTGATCCAGTGCAATTGCTTGCAGCTCACTCGCAGCAACCACTTGCTGTTCAAACTGGTTTAAAACCGATGCTGGAACATGTTCCTGCTGGATAAAGTGCGCCATCGCACCAATCCGGGCGCCTGAAGCAAAACGGCGTGTCGTGATTAAATTGACCCGATTATCTGCCAGAACAGAAGTCTGCTGTAAATCTGCCAGTACAGTGCCGACATCCACCGAGGCCAGCTGGTCTGCATCGCCTAATAAAATTAAGCGGGCTGAATCTGGCACTGCAGCAAGAAGCATCTGCGACAGGCTTAAGTCCAACATGGATGCTTCATCAACCACGATCACATCATAGGGTAAAGGCTGCTTGGCATGAAACCGTGGGCGTCCCAACCGCCCCAAGCCCAGTAAGCGGTGCAAAGTAACGGGTTGAACCTGCTTTAAAGCCTCCAGCTCAAAAGCGTGTAACTTTTCACTATATAAAGCTTTTTGCAAGGCTTCTTGCATTCGCTGCGCAGCTTTACCCGTCGGAGCGGCCATCGCAATCCGGATATTAGGCAAGGCTTCATGCAGTACAGCAATCATATGTGCCAAGGTGTAGGTTTTACCAGTTCCTGGTCCACCGGTAATAATATTCAGCCCCTGCTTGGCGACCATTTCCAGCGCTTGCTTTTGCTGTGGATCTGTCAGGAGATTACGATCACGCTCATTTAAATCAACCGGCATGATGGCTTGAGACTTGATCCGGGCGATCTCTGTAGCGACTGCCTGCTCCAGCTGCCAGTAGCGGTATAAATACAACTGCTGGTTTTCAAAAATAAAAGGTGCAATGCCTTGAGCCTGCTGGCTACGATCCAATACCAAATGATGCAATAGAGCTTTTTGCTCGGCACTAGCCGGAATACAACTATTGCCCTCCTGCATCGCTTCAAGGAGCTGCTGAATCAGCAATTTTGCGGCAGCATCAAAGGTCGCCGAACTAAATGGTGGCTGACATAAATAGTCAATCCAGGCCATTAAATGGGCTGATTGCTGAGACACGTGAATTTGCTCATTTTCCACACAGTTATCCTCAAAGTTATCCACAGGATAATCTTCTGTTTAAACTCTTAAAATTTTATAAATCATCAAAATTATGCTGATTTTTTCTGCTCAAAATAGCCCAGAATTTCATCCAGTTTCAGAATAAATTCCAGACCAGGCTGCCAGTGATAAGCGCCTTGTTCAGCCTGACCATTCATACCGCGCAAATACAGATAAGTCGCCCCACCCAGATGCTGCTGCATGTCATATCCCTGCATGTTCACGCTTAGATAACGATGCAATGCCACCAGATATAAGGCCGCTTGCAGCCAGTAACTGGAGTGGGTCATATTCTGCTGGATGGCCTCGGCCGTGTAATGCTGCTGATCCGGCCCGAGAAAATTGCTTTTATAATCGGCAATATGATAACGCTGGCCATCAAAATAAACCAAATCGATAGAACCGGTCAGATAGCGTGCCGATTTTGCCTCATTAAAATCAGGCATGAGAATATCATGCTCGGCAAACAGTTGCTGGATCTGACGAATCTGTAACGGTGCATCGGTTAAAGACAGATAAAACGGAAACTCGGACAGATACGCACCTTGCTGCAACTGTTCCAGGCTGAAGTCTTCCTGTAGGGGTGCAGCCAGAATTTCTTTGAGCCAGTCATGAACCCGATTGAGTAGAAGATCCTCAGTCATCTCATCAATGAAATGATCGAATGCCTGCTGAAAAACGGCTTCTACATCCAGTTGCGCTGCTGTCTCAGCAGGCGTCATCTGCGCTATTTCCTGTTCGAAAAACTGGATAAAAGGTTCATCATCCAGTTCTGTAAAATAGCGCTGAAACTGCCCTAAGAAGTTCAACCATTCAGAGTGATCGAATGTTTGAGCTGAACGGAAAAATTGCTGCCATTCCTGACGATAAGCTTCACTCTGATTATGCAGGCGAATTCCGGTCAGGATTTTATAATTCAGGCTGGAGAGTACTTTTTGCATACTCTGCTGCAATTTTTCCGGCTGCATTTGACCTTGACGGGCCACCTGACTGAACAGGGTCTGTAAATTCACACAGGCCGTCTGATAGCTCGGGGTAAATGCCTGCTGTAACAATGGACGAATATGAAAGGCCTGATGAAATTTCTCTTTCAGTTCCTGCCAGATTTGTGGCGCCGTATTTTTAAAACGACGACGGATTTCCAGATTCCAGTAGCTGCGATCCTGAAAATCGATATGCTCAAAAATACTGTGCAGGAAGGTTCCGGCCACCGTGCCTTTAGGAAAATTCAGCTTGATCCAGTCCAGTGGTTGGCTGGCTACCTGCTGTTCCAGTTCCAGCAGATTCATTTCATCTGCGGCACTGTCCGGACGTTCAGAAGCAATGACCAGATCATCCTGCAATATTGCCTGATGCGGGAGATGCTGTGACAGTGCAGTAAAACTGGTTTTAGTCCGCGGATAGAACTGTCGCTCCGGTAAAGGATGAGCCTGCATCTGTAACGGTGCTTCTGTCTGTTTTGCCACAATTCTAGGCGGCTCAGAAGCCAGAGGTTGTTCCAGCAGACTTAGGGCATGCTGAAAGGCCGCCTCACCTTGTCCACGCCAGAATGCCAGGCCTGAATCCGCCTGTCCGCTCTGATCTTGCAGCATGGCATAAACCCGGTGACTGGCCCGGGTCAGTGCCACATACCAAAGCCGGTGATTTTCTGCGGCATTACGGGCCGCATTTTGCAAAATCGCCTGCTCATGCAAGTCCTTATGATTAACTGCAATCACCCGGGATTGTTCCAGTACATTTTCCGCGGCTGACAGGGAAAAGTTCAGATTTCCTTTATTCACATCAAAAGGTGCATCGGCACCTAACAGGAACACCACTTTAAATTCCAGACCTTTGGAAGCATGGATGGTTAAGAGCTGTACCCCATGATCGCCAGAGAGTTTTCGCTCTTTTTCGTTATCCTTGCCTGAAGGTGATTGCAACTGACGCAAATACCAGTGATACAGCTTTTGAGCACCCTGATAATATTCACTTTGCTGACACAGGATCTCGGTTAGGTGACGTAAATTCACCACCACCCGTTCATTGTCCAGGCTCTGGCTTGCAACCAGATTGGTCCAGACCTGAAACAGGTTTAAGGCATAATTCCAGGCCGTCAGAAACCCTTTTTCAAACCACATTTCCCGGATAGCATCAAAGTCTGCAATATAACGGCTCAGACCTTCGCTCTGCTCTTGCAGTTCGATTAACTTTTTCAGGTTAAAGCCCAATAAACGGGTCAATAAAGCACGTTTGACTTTGGCTTCGTTAAAAGGCTCCATGATCGCGGTCAGAACAGCTGCAACATCCTGAGCCACCGGACTGGCAAAGACGCTCTGCTTAGATTCCTTATAACAGGGAATCCCCATGCGTTGCAGACGCTGCTTGACCTGTTCCAGCGCATAATGGCCAAAACTGAGAACTGCAATATCATCCGCTTTTAAGTGCTGAACGTTGTCACCCTGCTGGAAATACAGTTGCTGCTGTTCAGACTGATTCAATAACTGGCGGATTTTCCAGACCACCTGATCCGCTTCAACATCCTGTTCACCGAGTTGAATCCAGCGCAGTGGATGCGGATTGCTCAGCGTTTTATCGATTAAATCCGGATGTGGCCGGCTCCCCGCCTGAATCAGGGTGTAATGCACCTGTTCACCAAAATCCATCTGGCGTTGAAACAACGCGTCCACCACCTCGACCAGAGGTTTTACCGAGCGATGGTTCTGGATCAGAGTATATTCACGGCCCTGCTTTTGCAGCACATCGGCACGCGCCTTGTTATAGGTCAGCATGTCGCCGCCACGGAAACCGTAAATCGCCTGTTTCGGATCGCCCACCATGATCATACAGCCAGCTTTGACCCGATTCGGATCACGCCAGATTTTAGCCAGCAGATCATCCTGATCCTGATTGGTATCCTGAAATTCATCGACCAGAATGAGTGGATAACGTGCCTGTACAAACTGGGCAAAACGCTGACCTTGCTGTCCCTGTAAAGCTTCAGCCAGAGTACGGATTTGTTGGGAAAATGTGGTTTCACCCTGTTTTTGCAGGGTTTGTGGCAGACGGTTCTGCACACTACGAATAATATGATATTCCAGATAGGTGGTCAGCTGCTTCAGCTGTGCATCCATCTTTTCTTTGAATTCGCACAATCCATCAATGGCCTGAATCAGGCTATGTTGCAGAATCTTCTGCTGCTCTGCTTCCGGACAGCTTTTGTTAAACACTTGTGTCGTCGGCTGAAAATCGGTTTTCTTGCGGCGCAAATAACACAGATTCAATAAGATCGCATGCAGTTCTGGATCAAAAAAGCTCATCACACCTTTGGTTTTCAGTGCCGCCATCCAGGTCATAAAGTTTTCACAGACATCACTTAATCTGGTGAAAAAACTCTTATGAAAATACTTGGGAGAATTCTGGCAATACTCCCGAATGATCTCAATTTCATGTTCATGTACATCGAACAGGCGCTGAATGCAGTGCTCTAGTTCAGCTAGATCCCATTCGACTTTTTCTACCTTCTGAAAGTATTGCACACGGAAATTTAGAGCATCACGAACTAGTCCAGTATAGTGTTCTACTGGTTTCAACAGGTTTTGCAGATATAGATGATTGACCATATACTGCGGCTGCTGCTGGATCCATTCTCGTAGCACATCATGAATCAGCTGCTGGATATATAGGTCCTGATCTTCAGTCAGTTCGGCCCGTTCAATCTTGCCGCTTTCAAAGGCAAATTCACGTAATAATTTCTGGCTAAAGCTGTCCAGTGTCCCGACAAACAGCTCATCTAGCTGGTTCAGTACCAGACGTAAACGGCGCCGGGCATAGTCCATGCGTGAGCCATAATCTTTCAACACCTGCTGAAATAGTGGATCCGATTCAGTCTGGATTTTGGCGGTGATTTCGACCGAATTCAGCTCCTGATGACGCTGAATGAAGGCTAGCGTTTCCTCGACTCTGAGACGTACCCGGTTTTTCAGTTCAGCTGTGGCTTTACGGGTAAAGGTTGTGGCAATCACCTGATGCGGATAATACTGATCCAGAAAAATCCGCACCATCAAACTGGATAAGGTATAGGTCTTACCCGTCCCCGCCGAAGCTTCAATCCAGTGCAGGCCGCTAAAGCGCATGTCCTGAATCGGATTGGTTGAAATCTTTTTACTGCTCTGGTTCGGTAACATGGTCATTGTTCTTTTATCCATTCCAGATGTTCATGAATCGGCGCATATAGCGCATGGGCAAAGTCATGGCAACAGCGTTGCAAGGCCAGATCCGGGTCCTGATCCTGCAAAATAAACTGCCAGTCCTGATGCAACTGGCTGGATTCATCGCTGGCCAAAGGCTTGGCACTTTCATAGCTGTTGTTCCAGGCTTTTAGCAGTTCCTGCATCTCGGCAATGGTGATCTGTCCCTGTTCATTTTCGGTCCATTCCCAGGCCTTTTTCATCAGCAATTCGGCAGGCAATACCAGCGGCTGGGTCTGTCCCACTTCCCAAGCTTTCAACCAAGCCTGTAAATGATGACGTGCCTGACTAGAACGCAGTCCGGAGAATTTCAGGGTTTTATTACTGAAAATGACAATCCGTTCCAGCTGTGGAGACAGTTCATCATTGTTCAGATAGGCCAGCCAGAGCAAATATTCCAGCCAGACCTGTGCCCGACGTTTTTCTGAGGCCGAAGATGACTGCATGCTGAGCCAGTAACTGCTGTGTGGCACTTGTGGCAAGGTAATATGAATCAGCAGTTCAGGGTTATATTGCCAGGTTTGCTGCGTTACAGGTGTCAGCTCTTTATTCAGCTGCAATAAACGTTCTTTTAGCGATTGCTGTTCCTGCTGACTGCTGAGCCAGGTCGCTTCCTGAGTTTTTCCGACCGGTAAGCGGTCCAACATCAGCTGTGGCTCAATCTCTTGATCCTGTTGTAATAGGAAATCACGGACCTGATACTGTTCCAGTTTATTCAGCAATAAGGGTTCTCGTGAACTTGGCAGATCGGCATATCTCACACTGGAAACACCGATACTTTTCAGGAATAGACGTGCTGGGAAAATCATGTCACGAATCCACTCATCCCCTTTCAGCACCCGGATTTCTTTCTGCATCAAGGCCGGATAATGGGCATTGATCCAGCTGCTGCGCTTGCCCTCTGCACTGCGAATATATTCTGCTACAGCAAACCACTGGGTCTGATAACGTGGAGTATGAGATTCGACGTAACCGATCGGATCGAACGGCTGTAGTGGATGCACATGATAGAGCTGACGGATATGCTTGGCCACGCTCAAACCATTCATCTCAACCGTTTCATCGACTTCAGCATCGGGCTGGTCTGACTGGCAAATCAAGGCAATATGCTGGATCAGTTCCTGCAATGAAGTGGATGGATCACGCGCTTCACCATCATCAACATCAAAGCCATTATAGAACAGCCATAAATTGTCCTGCGCCAATAGCAATGCATCCAGAAAAGCACCTTGGTCATCATCCAGACGGGAACGATCCCCTAGTTGCGGCTTCAGACTGTTCATCAGGTCAAATGGCACCTGCTGATTCCGGCTCGGAAATTTACCGGTATCTAGATTCAGCATCACCACCAGTTTATATGGCAACGGACGGATCTGGCCGATTTGACTAAAGGTAATCTGTCCGGTCGGCTCGGCCTGATCCAGCTGCATCTCCAGTGTATTCTGAATTTCTTCCAGTACATAAGGCAAAGGAAGGCTTAAGGCGACCAGCTCCTGGCTGGCCTGCGGATCATCCTGATCATGGTAATCGGCCAACGTCAGCATCCGCATCTGCTTGTCAATGATTTCTGCGACCGTCTTTAAGGACTCAACCCCGGCTTCACGGAACTCATTCAAGTCTTCACGCAGATATTCCAGCCAAGTTTTTACCGGGGTACGTTGTCCCTGTTCATGCAAAATCAGCCAGTCACGGCGCTGTACCAGATCCTGATAAATCTGGATCAGAGTCGAAATGAGAGGAAAATCACTACTCAAGACCCGAGCATAGCTTAAGGTATCCTGAAACAGGGCATGTTCCGGAACTGCAAGCCCGAGTGCCAGCCGATCCAGCGCAAACTTAAAACTGAAGCGGTAGTCTTCATCACCGGCAGTCAGGCTTTGCTGTAAATGCTGCTGATCCAGACCGCGTTTAAAGCCCGCTTCGCCCAGTAACTGCAACATGCGCTCAACTTGCGCGTAGTCCAGCGCATATAGTTGCTGGGTCGCATTCAGACTGAGCCAGTCGGCAAAATCTTCGATACTGAAACGTCGATGCACCAGCTGAATCCGGCCCAGTACCGCGCGCCAGGCATTACTGACATCGAGTCGTGACACCCCGGCAATCTGAATCGGTAAATACAGATTATCTTTTTGCAGACGCTGGCTATGGCCTTCCCGTTCTCGCGGTGGTGGTGCAAAGACACTCCGGATCGCTGGTTCCAGCTCTTTCAGGTTCGGGGCCAGCACCAGAATATCACTCGGCTGACGTGGGGCATCTTCCGTGCCTTGGGCCAGCCAGTGAATCATCTGTTCTTTTAAGACTTCCAGCTGGCGCAGTGAGGAATGACAGACATGAATCTGTACCGAATCATCGTCGGGTTTGAGCGGATACTGGTGTTTTTCCGGTTCCAGCAGGTACAAAATATCCGACTGGATTTTGGCCAGTAACTTATCCTGATATTCATCCACGAAAGCATCGGCCCAGAGACCTTCTTCACCTGAAGACAGTTTGGACAATAACGAGAAATGATCACGTGCCTGCTTGCCAAAGCGGGTCAGCAAGGGATGACGCGATTCCCGGTCTTCGGCATTAAAGTTCAACTGAAAGGCTGCAAAGAAATGCTGGATTTCGGTATCAGTCGGCAAACGTCCCTGAGATTTTTCAAATTTCTTGATGAAACGTTCCTGCACGCCAAGGTCATAACGTGCTTTCCAGTCTGGATCGACACTATCGGCCCAGTATTCCTGTGACGGGTTAAAGTGGAAAATATAAATATCGATGTATTGACCGAGACGGCGCAAGAAATCCAGCTGACTCGGTGGCAATTCTAGCAAGGTAAAGACCACGACCTGTTCTGGCAAACGTTTTAAAGCCTGTACCTGAGTATCTTCATTTTCCAGACGTTCCCAGTACATCTGTTCGATGTCCAGAATCTTGGCATAATCATCCTGAAAGACATGCTGCCACAACCAGCGCTGCCAGGCTTCCAGTTCGCGTGCCTGAATCTTGACGAAGTCTGCCACCGGAATTTCATGGCCATTTTCATCTTTAGGAATATAGATCATCTGCTCAACATCGAGCGCAATATCCTGCCCCCAGGACGCCAGCCAGTTAGTGGGACAACGACATTCCTGTGGTGGGCAATTCCGCGCGCAATAACCACGGTAATCCATATAATGGCTAAACAGGCGCGAGACCTGTTCGGATACCCAGTACAGCATGCTTTGTTTTTTCAGCTGCTTCTCTATGCCTTGTTCCAGACGATCTGCGCTGTCATAAATCCGTTTGATAATCGAATACAGTGGATGATCGATCTCTAATGGAATCTGCTCAGGCAAAATGCATTTACGTAATGCCTGAAATACCCGCCATTTAATAATAATTCGGGGAATATTGGCTTCACGAACCTGTTCGACTTCTTTGGGATTATTCAGCACCCACTGATAGGAAGTCCACTGAAAGGCACGGATCCGGTGATGAAACTGGGTATTGGCACTGATGCCCTTTTTCTCGGCAATTTTCTGGGTGAGCCAGGCCTCGACTGCAGGAGACGGTACAATAAAATGCCGTGGCTGTAACACGGCCAAGGGATTTTTTGCGCTCTGGTTGACGATACGCAGCATACTATCCAAAAGCACATCAATGCGTTGACTCTGAATAACATGAATTGCCATCGTTTCCCCTGAAAAATGAGATGGAGCAGTACTACAAAATGATAAAGATTATTTACTATACTTACCGAACTGTCTATGTCACTTTTTAAAACTCATACTTCAGTCAAAAAAGTTCTTTGAAAAAAAGCATCTTATTGATGTTTGAACAGAAAAAAACAACATCTAGCTTTAGGTAATGCCCATGAAATTAGACAAAATTCCGGATCGTATCGATCCAAGTTTAGATTTAGACAGAATTCGCAACGAGTGCTTAGAGCTAACCAAAAAACGTGCCTATTATTCTGCCGGAGCAGCTGTGATTCCGGTGCCATTTCTGGACGTGGTCATTGATGTCGGCATTCTGTCGCAACTGATTCCGGAGATCAATGCCCGCTTTGGTCTAGCCCCTGAACAGATCAGTGTGTTTGATCCTGCAACCAAACAGGTGCACTGGAATGAACTGCGTAAACGCGGAATCGAGTTTTCCGGTCTGGTGGTAGCACGTACAGCAGTCAAAAAATCTTTGAACAATGTTGCAGCGAAAGTGATCACAAAGCAAGTCACAAAATTCATTCCACTCGGTGGTCAACTGGTAGCCGCGAGCCTCGGTTATTTTGTCATGAAAAAAATTGCTGAAGCGCATGTGGAAGATTGCTATCGCACAGCAAAAAATATTCAGCAAAAACAGATTGCTCAAGGCAAATAAATTTCCCGCCCCATTTTTTATCCCCAAACTTTTCAAAACTCAGGCAGATTAATCTGCCTGAAGCTGCTTTAAAATTGTTTTTAAAATTTCGACCCGAGCGGTGTTTTTATCATCAGTGGCGATAATGTGCCATGGTGCCTGTTCTGTCGACGTACGTTCAAACATGTCGGCGGCCGCTTTTAAATAATCATCCCAACGTTCCCGGTTACGCCAGTCCTCATCGGTGATTTTAAAGCGCTTATGTGGGGTATCTTCACGCGCCTTGAAACGGGCCGCCTGCTCTTCCTGGGAAATCGCCAGCCAGAATTTAATAATTACGGTTTGATGGTTAATCAGACTCTGCTCAAAACGGTTAATTTCATCATAGGCCCGTTGCCATTCTGCCGGACTGGCAAAGCCCTCTACCCGTTCTACCAGCACCCGACCATACCAGGAACGGTCAAAAATACAGATATCATCATCAGTTTGCAGCTTGTTCCAGAAACGCCATAAATAAGGTCGATTCAGTTCATATTTTTCCGGCGCCCCGATGGTCTGGATTTCATATTCACGTGGATCCAGCTTTTTCACAATCCGCTTGATTGCTCCGCCCTTGCCTGCTGCATCCATCCCTTCAAACAGCAAAATCACATTACGTGGGTCTGAGCGCAGCGCCTTGGCCACCTGAGGAGACAGTTTTTTCAGTTCCGCTTTATAGTCCTCTGTCTTGGCAAGTTCTTGCGAAGGATGCTGCAATAATTCTGGAATTTTGGCCTGTTTCCATCGTCCTTTGGCCCGAACCGGATGATTGGGACAATGTTTTAGCGCCTGCAAAATATACTGTGCAAACTGCTGGTCACGCTGTTTTTCATCTTCCCCGTCAATGATCAGCCAGTCGTCGTCTTTAGTAAACCGCTCTCGCAAACGTTGCATGGTGTCGTACTTTTTTTTGTCGCGCCAGTCCAGCCCATGCAGTTTGTGCCATTGCATTTCACTCGGATCCATCTGATCCAGGCGTTTTTGTAGCGTTTTCCAAGGTAAGTCGAACCAGACCTTGACCACATCAACATAGTTATTTTTTAGATCCTGCTCAAAGACACGCATATCTTCCAGATAGGCATCAAACTGGGCATCATCAATGGCACCAGTCTGCATGGTGGTTCTGAGCAGATCGCTGTACCAGTTACCAAACAAGACCATGATCTGGCCTTGGGCAGGAATAAACCGTGTATAGGGTTGCCAGAAGGTCTGTTTTTCTCCTAATACTTGCGGCTGATCGGCCTTCACCTGCAAATAACGAGGATCTACCCATTCACGTAACTGTTTGACTGCTTCGCCCTTACCTGCCAGCTCGATTCCATTGACCAGAACAATCAGGCTTTTGCCATTTTTCTGTCCCTGGGTTTTTCTCAGATCATACTGGGCATTGATCAGCGCAAGGGATAACTGGTCTTCATCCATTAACTGGAAACTTTGTTCTTCTGTACGCATGGAGATCCCTCATCTTTTATTCTTGTGGGCAGTATAGCGAGGAGTCTGAACGCAAAAATAGCGTTAGCAACGTTTTTCACACGATTAGATTGTCTGTTTAAACAGCAAATTGACATTCAAATAAGGAATCATTGATCAATTTGTCATAGCGAGATTGCGCCACACCCTCTAAGATTCTGAGATCGAAAAATCATATTTGAAAATACATGTCCAAACTTGCCCGATTAGATGAACTCTTAGAACAGTATTATCAGCTGAAGTATCACACTCAGCCTGAAATTTTAAGCCGTTTACAGGATGTGCAGGCATGGCAAAAGGCACGGATGCAGCGTAGCCATCATCAGCATTTTTCTGAAAAAAACAACCAGCTGATGGCCGAATATTTCCTGAATCGGCTCTATGGCGGCCCAGACTTTGACGCACTGGCCGAACAGATTGCCCGACTGATGAAATATGCGCACAAGGCAGAAAAAATGATTCCGGAAAATGCCCTGAAAACCGGAACCTCAGGTGTCGAACTGGCGATTCTGGCGGTACAGCTGGATGAACAGGTCGCAATCCAGCTTTTAGAGGATTATCCTGCCAACGCACCATTGACCGATGAAATGATGCGTGTGACCTATCTGAAACTGGATCAGGGTGAGGCGCGCTTGAAACAGCTGGCATTGCTGGATCAGCTGGGTGTCAGCCTGGATAAATATATGCGTTCCTTTGTGGTTTATACCGCCTTCAAGATGTGTAAAGGCGCAGCCAATAAATATCATTTTCAGGTGATGTATGAGTTTATGCAGGACGGTTTCCAGGCCATGAAACCGTTAAAGTCGGCAGAAAAATTCGTGCATGACTTTACTGCGATTGAACGTGGCATTATTGATAAGGTGCATTCAGGCGATCCAACACCATTCCAATAATAGATTCCTTTCCCATCCATGATGAGGAAGGCTTGCAGTCCTGCCTGATCCTGATATTTTCAGGTTTTTAGGGCAGGCCATCGCCAGTGATAAATCATATGAATTATTCGATCACTGGCAGTGAAGATTTCCGCCCATATTCCTATTTTTCTGTATATTATTCATAACAATTGCATCATGATTGCTGAATAACATCCAAGAATCTGTCATTATGCAGGCAATGCAAGATTAACCCGATTGATATGTTAGGAGTGACTCCAATGTCGAATGAAAATCAAACGCCTACCCCTACACCCGAGTCGGCACAACAGACAGACAAAGTGAGCCCATTCTTAACCACTCCGCTTCCGCAAGGCGCTCCACAAGGTCAGCAACAATCTCTAGAACAACGCCTGACCGATACGCCTGTGACTGGAACTGTCCCTAAATATAACCTGCCACGCGGTGCCAATACCGGTAACGTCGGTCCAACCACGCACTTCGGCTACAAGACTGTGAGCAGTGACGAAAAAGCCCAGAAAGTGGCTGAAGTATTCCATTCGGTGGCCAGCAAATACGATATCATGAATGACCTGATGTCATTCGGCATTCACCGTCTGTGGAAACGTTTTGCGATTAATATGTCAGGCGTGCGCCGTGGCCAGCATGTGCTGGATATTGCTGGCGGTACAGGCGACCTGGCCAAAGTATTTAGCCGTGAAGTGGGCCCTACCGGTCATGTAGTACTGTCTGATATTAACGAATCCATGCTGAATGTTGGCCGTGATCGTCTGATTGATGCCGGCTGTACCAATGTTGATTTCGTTCTGGCGAATGCAGAAACTCTAGAGCCATTTGCCGACAACAGCTTTGACCTGGTAACGATTTCTTTTGGTCTGCGTAACGTCACCGATAAAGATGCTGCACTGGCTGCGATGTATCGTGTGCTTAAGCCAGGTGGTCGTTTACTGATTCTGGAATTCTCTAAACCAGTTTTTGAGCCATTCTCAAAACTGTATGACCTGTATTCATTCACCGCTTTACCAATCATGGGCAAAATCGTGGCAAATGATTCAGAAAGCTATAAATACCTGGCTGAATCAATCCGTATGCATCCGGACCAGCGTACTTTAAAAGGCATGATGGAAAATGCTGGCTTCCAGAACTGTGATTATCACAATCTGACCGGCGGTATCGTTGCCGTTCACCGTGGCTTCAAGCTTTAAGGGTCGTACCCGATATGTGGTCACTTCTCGCACTCGGTGCTGTTGAACGCCTGATTCATCATATGATTGATCTGGATGCGATTACCCGCATTCAGCTCAATGCTTTGGCTGGAAAAATGCTGCGGGTGGTCATTACTTCACCGCAGCTGTCCGTCGATGTCTTCTTTGATGAAGGCAAGGTTCGTCTGGAGCCAACGCCAACCGGCCATACTGAAGAATCTTCGATTTTTGAACAGCGCCCTTATGAAGCCAATAGTACTCAAATTCCTGAAGCAACGGCGACGCTACAGGTGAATAATGTCGTAGAGCTGCTTAAACTGCTGCTTGCTGATGAAGTCGGTAATATTCCATTGCAAGGTGACTATAAACTTCTGCAAGAAATCCAGCGCATCATGCAGCAGGCAGAACCTGATCTGGCGGCGCATTTGAGTCCTTGGATTGGCCCTGCTCTGGCACATGAAATTGGCAAGTTGCAGCTGGCTCCGAAGCATTTAAAACGCACTTTGCAAAGCCAATTATTTTTCGCTAAAGATGCCCTGAAAGAAGATAGTGGCCTTTTTGCCCCGCGCTGGCAAATGGATGACCTGAATCAGGATACTCGTATCCTGAACCAGAATTTAGATCGCGTCGAAGCCAAAATCCGTCAGCTTCAGGCTCAGATTGAATCTGACGATTCCACTGATCAGCCTTTTACTCCTGCTACACCTCATATTCCTTCTCAATACTAGGTACACCGCTTTATGATTCCGCATGTTTCACGTTTACTCGAACTTTGGCGCATCGCCGCGCACTATAGACTCGACACGTTGTTTCCTGCGGAAGAACTTCCTGAGAAAGCCCGGCATATTTTATCTTTAATTCGTATGCATCCGGCAGCCTGGTCTAGCCGTGAGCGTAAGAATCCACTCAAGCTGAAATTGGCCCTGGAAGAGATGGGACCGCTGGCGATCAAGTTGGGGCAGTTACTTTCGACCCGTCGTGACCTGATTCCACCTGAAGTGCTGCAACAACTGGTTCTGTTACAGGATCAGGTCAAACCCTTTGATAATGATGTCGCCAAGATGCGTATTCAGGAATCCTTAAAAGCGGATGTAAATACCCTGTTCGCCCGATTTGATGTTCAGCCACTGGCAGCCGCCTCGATTGCACAGGTGCATACCGCAGCCCTGCATGATGGCCGTGAAGTGGTCGTCAAAGTGACCCGTCCGAATATTCGACAGCAGATCTTGCAGGATTTTGAAATTCTAAGCTGGCTGGGTGATTTTCTGGAGAAGCGTCTGGAGGCAGCGCGTGCCCTGCATTTGTCTGAAATTATTCAGGACTATCGCCAGATCATTCTGAATGAACTGGACCTGACGCTGGAAGCGGACAATACCCGCCGTATGCGTCATTACTTCACTGGCTCCAGCATGATGTATGTGCCTGAAGTTTATATGGACAGTAAGGACGTGCTGGTGGCAGAACGGATTACCGGTGTTCCGATTTCGGATATTGCCACCTTTGATGAACTGGGTATGGACCGTGCGGATCTGGCACGTAAAGGTCTGACGATTTTCTTTACCCAGGTCTTCCGCGACAACTTCTTCCATGCGGACATGCATCCAGGCAATGTCTTTGTCGAAACCATCAATCCGGCCAATCCGCGCTTTATTGCGCTGGACTGCGCAATTATGGGAGAGCTGTCCAAGCATGACCAGATGACGGTAGCACGTATGCTGCTGGCGGTCATGAACAGTGACTTCATGCAGCTGATTCAGATTGTGCATCAGGCGGGCTGGATTCCACCAGGTACTGATCAAGACGCACTAGCACGCGAAATGCGTCGTACCGTGGGTCCAATGGTCTCCAAGCCAATGCATGAACTGGACTTTGCCGGGATTCTGATTCAGGTCATGGACATCGCCCGTCGTTTCCATCTGGAAATCCCGCCACAGCTAATGTTGCTATTGAAAACACTCGTGCATGTGGAAGGTCTGGGAACAGACTTATATCCTGAGCTGGATATCTGGAGTCTGGCTAAACCGATCCTCACCGATTGGGTCAAAGCCCAGATGAATCCGCAAAAGAATATCAAGGAACTCGGACAAAAAATCCCGGATCTGCTTTTGGGTGCGCAGGATTTACCGACCTTGATGATCGACAGCCTGAACGGTCTGAAAAACCAGTCCGCCTGGCATGCCAAGCAGCTCAATGAATTGCAAAGCATGCGCCTGCAAATGGAACATCAGCAAAAGCGTAGCTGGATTTTTGGCAGCATCATGGCCATTCTGCTTTCAATTGCGATCATTTCACCATGGTTTGTGTCAGTGATTTTGATCGTACTGGCAAGCGTACTCGCAGTCTGGCGGATTGCAAAATAACTGAAATAACCTTCTTAAAAGACCTGACATTGTTCAGGTTTTTTTATTTTTCTCCTTCCCTATGACTGCAAAGTCACCTTAGGGTATATCTTGCCATTGGGCTTTGTGACCAGATGCTTAAAATATGTCCTCATTGGTCAAATATGGGTTGAACCTTTATGCAGATTTTACAAAAACATGCGCCTGCTCTGAAAATCCGCGCTGGGCATCAGGCTCGTGAGCTGATTCTGAAAGAAGGTTTGCAACCCGAACAGGTCGATATTGTGCCGGGTGCTGCAGGTGGCCCCAAGGGTATTGGCATTCAGGGACTGGACCAGGCCATTTTTGGCGAGTTTTTCCCACGTGCTCCTCAGCGTAGAACCTTAGTCGGTTCATCCATTGGTAGCTGGCGTTTTGCCAGTGTCGCGGCGTGGGGAGCCAAAGCAGGCACTGAACGTCTTGCCGACTTGTATACCCATCTGTACTTTCACAAGAAAATGACCCGTAAGGACGTCAGTGACGTTTGTCGTGGCATGCTGCTGGATCTGGTACAAGGCAAAGAAACCGATCTGGTGAATCATCCAGATTATCATCTAACGGTATTGTCGATTAAAGCCCAGCACATTTTCCAAAGTGACAAGGCGCTCCCCCTACTCGCCTCTGTAGCTGGCATTGTGGGAACTACCGCTGTAGCGCGCAAACATAGTCGCCATTTTATGCAACGTGTGATCAGCCAACCGAATGCAGGTGAACAGTTTAAAATTGCCGATGATGGATTTACTACACATTATCACGCCTTGACTGAGCAAAGTGTTTTGTCATGGCTGATGGCCTCTGCTTCTATTCCGGGCGTGATGGCAGCGGTCAATAATATTCCGGATGCACCGCAAGGTTATTATCGCGATGGTGGCTTGATTGACTATCATATTGACCTGCCGTTTCAGAGCAAAGGCATCGTGCTGTATCCGCATTTTACTGATAGCATTACTCCTGGCTGGTTCGATAAACTGTTTAAACGCACGGCAAGCCCGGAAAATCAGGCACGAACTTTGCTAATTTCACCTTCTCAGGAATATTTGCAAAGTTTGCCTTTGGGTCGTTTACCGGATCGTAAGGACTTTACTTTAAAAGGTTTGGATCAAGCCCAGCGGATTCAGCTCTGGAAGCAATGTATTGCTGAAAGTCAGCGCCTGGGAGATGAATTTCTGGAACTGGTCGAGAAGCAGAATTTTGCCGATGTGATGCAAAGCCTGTAATGGGCACAGCCTGTCCGAATTGTTTGTATAATTGCCTTAATTTTTTGAACTGTTGAGATTTATGCAGAAATTTTTAGTGATCCTGCAATATGCATGTATAGCCTTTGGACTTTATCTGATTTATAGCGTTAGCATGTCGCTGTATACCCAGCAATTTGAGCTGATGGAACTGGTGGCAGATATTGGCACCATTCTGATCTGTCTGGATTTGGGTGTATTTTTATATACCAGTAAAGGCAAACAAGGCATCACCATGGAAGAGTATGCTAAACAGCTAGAACAACCACCGTCTAAACTGGTTTATGTGACACGTAAACTGGGACATCTGGGTATTTTATTGATTATTACCAGCTGGATTGTTCCAATCGTGAACTCATAAAGATTCAATAAAAAAACCTCCCAAAAGGGAGGTTTTTCGTTTAGAGCCTAAAGATTATTTCGAACCTTTAATCCCTGCTTGCAATAACAATGCCCCTAAACCACCAATTTTATTTTCTTGTGGTTTAGCCGCTTGAGGTTTCTTGCCATGCGGGCGATCACCTTGCGGACGCGCATGCTGTGGACGTTTGCCTTGTGGCTTGCGCTCACCACGTTGCTCATTGTCACGGCGTGGTTGACGTGGTGCTTTCGCTGGCGCTTCCGAACCTTCAGGACGCATCGACAGATTGACACGGTTACGTTCAACATCGACGTTCAGTACACGAACTTGTACGATTTGACCTGGTTTCACCACTTTATGCGGATCAGCCACAAATTCATTCGCCAATTCAGAAATATGTACCAAACCATCCTGATGTACACCAACATCCACGAAAGCACCGAAGTTAGTCACATTGGTGACTACACCTTCCAGTTGCATGCCTTCAGTCAATTGAGCCACTTCAGTAATATCATCACGGAATTTTGCGGTACGGAATTCTGGACGCGGGTCACGGCCAGGTTTTTCCAGTTCAGCCAAAACGTCCTGAACGGTTGGCAGCCCGAATTTATCATCGACAAACTCTTCTGCATTCACTTGACGAATGATTTCAGTATTACCAATAATATCTTTTACAGTGGTTGCTTTCGCTTCAACAATTTTAGATACCAGTGGATAAGACTCAGGGTGAACTGCAGACGCATCTAGTGGTTCTGAACCTTGCTGGATACGCAAGAAACCCGCTGCCTGTTCAAAAGTACGTTCACCTAGACGTGGCACTTTTTTCAGGTCCTGACGGTTGTCAAAACGGCCATTTTCCTTACGGAAGTCCACGATTTGCTGCGCGATTGATTTGTTCAGACCTGCGATATAACCCAAAATCGCAGCAGATGCAGTATTCACATCCACACCGACCGAGTTCACACAGTCTTCAACGACTGCTTCAAGAGTTTTTGCCAGACCGGTCTGGTTTACATCATGCTGGTACTGACCTACACCAATGGACTTAGGATCGATTTTCACCAGTTCTGCTAATGGATCTTGCAGACGGCGTGCAATTGATACTGCACCACGGATCGATACATCCAGTTCAGGCAATTCCTGAGAAGCCAGTTCAGATGCTGAATAAACAGAAGCACCCGCTTCTGAAACAGAAACACGAGTCAATTTCAGGTCGCTATTTGCAGCCATCATTTCAGCAACCAACGCTTCAGTTTCACGGCTTGCCGTACCATTACCGATTGCAATCAGGTCAACATTGAATTCGCGGCAAAGACGTGCCAATTCAGCCAGTGAACCTTCTTTATCATCTTTCGGTGCAAATGGGTAAATGGTGCTATGTGCCAATACATCACCTGATTCATTCACCACTGCCAGTTTTACGCCAGTACGGATACCAGGATCTACGCCCAGTGTCGTACGTGCGCCTGCAGGCGCAGAAAGCAGTAGATGACGCAGGTTTTCAGCAAAGACCTGCATTGCTTCAGCTTCAGCAGCCAGACGTTTTTCAGTCAATAATGAATGTTCGATCGTTGGACGAACTTTACCAAGCCAGAACAGTTTCGCAGTTTGCTTTAAGAAATCCTGACGAGATTGCGGCTGAATGGTATCCAGGTTGTATTCAGTTTCAATACGTGCCAATGGTGCATCATCTTCACCATCCACTTTTAGGCCCAGTACATTTTCCTGACGGCCACGTAGCATTGCCAATAAGCGATGTGAAG
Organism: Acinetobacter sp. YH12043; assembly: GCF_013419915.1. Classification (NCBI taxonomy): domain Bacteria; kingdom Pseudomonadati; phylum Pseudomonadota; class Gammaproteobacteria; order Moraxellales; family Moraxellaceae; genus Acinetobacter; species Acinetobacter sp. YH12043. The sequence continues at coordinate 102,010 of NZ_VOZD01000001.1, read as the reverse complement.
GTACCTTGTTCAGATTTTCAGAGAAATCGAAGTAATCACGGAATTTTTTACCAACTTCTTTTTTCTCTTCGCTAGCGACCAGACTTTTCAGCACAGCAGTTTTAGCAAACATTGCTTTAAGTTCAGTGGTCAACGCAATATTCTGTGCCCAGTCATCAATCAGGATGTGCTGGATCGCATCGAGCTGACTTTCCTGATCTGGATAATCTTCATGGCTAAAGCCCGCCAAAGCTTCTGCTGGATCCACGGCTTCAGTAAAGATTTTCTCTGCAATCGGACCTAAACCGGCTTCTTTGGCTTTAAACGATTTGCTGGTACGTTTTGGACGGTATGGTGCGTAAATTTCTTCTAGGGCATTTTTAGTTTCTGCCGCATTCACCCGTGCCAATAAATCATCAGATAATTTATTTTGTTCTTTTAGTGATTCGATCACCTTTTCACGGCGTTCATACAAATCACGCAAATACGATAAACGTGTATCGAGCTGGCGTAGTTGCGTATCGTCTAAGCCCTGCGTTACTTCTTTACGGTAACGTGCAATGAAAGGAACGCTGGCACCCTCATCAATCAGTTTGATGGCAGCTTCTACTTGATTTGGACGTACGGCAAGTTCTTTTGCCAACTGCTGAACTAAGTCAGTCATCGTGTTTGATCCCACAAGGATAAGTACTAAATGGCATGATTATAAAGACCAGGTCTATAAAATCCACCATTGTTTTTATTAATTTATATAAGCTTCAGATAACCGTATACGATCGTTTTCCAGTTTTTCCACTAAAGTTTGCATGAACTTTGCATTTTATTCTTGTTCCGGGGCGATTTTTTTCGCATATAGATGTATATATTTGGTATCTATGTCTTGATTTTAACTGCAATATTTGATGCTTTAGAGCATAGTCAATTAATAGTAATGAATCGTATACTCAAAGCATATTTCATTTTTTGTTTATGACGACAATAAAGAATAAAGGAGCACCTCATGAGTTTAGTGGTACCTGCTGAAAAACCCGATGCTGTACATACCGAAACCGACCGGGTCGAGCGCATCCTGGTTGTCGATGATGATGTGCGTCTGCGTACCCTGTTACAACGTTTCCTTGAAGATAAAGGCTTCGTCGTTAAAACTGCGCACGATGCTACCCAGATGGATCGACTATTACAGCGGGAACTGTTTTCTCTGATTGTGCTCGATTTTATGTTGCCTGTAGAAGACGGCCTCAGCATCTGTCGTCGCCTACGCCAGTCGAATATTGATATTCCAATCATTATGCTCACCGCACGTGGCAGCGATTCAGATCGTATTGCAGGTCTGGAAGCCGGTGCAGATGATTACCTGCCTAAACCATTTAATCCAAATGAATTGCTGGCACGTATCCGTGCAGTTTTGCGTCGTCAAGTCCGTGAAGTTCCAGGCGCTCCTAGCCAGCAAATGGAAGTGGTATCCTTTGGCCCATGGTCACTGGATCTGTCTACTCGTACCCTGACTCGTGAGGGCCAGGTAGTGACCCTGACCACTGGTGAATTTGCAGTATTAAAAGCGTTGGTACAACATCCACGTGAACCTTTAACTCGTGACAAGCTGATGAATCTGGCGCGTGGTCGTGAATGGGGTGCGATGGAACGTTCAATTGACGTTCAGGTATCACGCTTACGTCGTTTGATTGAAGAAAACCCTGCCCGTGCGCGTTATATTCAAACCGTTTGGGGTGTCGGTTATGTGTTTGTTCCAGATGGTGCTGAATAATTTTCTTATTAGAAGAAAGTAAAATATTCGTCCGTCTATCAATTTAGTTTTTAATTACGTGACAAATTCATTCGCAACTGTTTGAGGCAGGAGGTATTCATCTCTAATGTTTCTGCGATAAATTGATTACTTGCCGCAATTTGACGAGTTTTGCGAATGAAAATGGTTTTGCCTACTTTTGCCGAAACAAAAGTAGGTCGAACCGAAGGTTTTAACCTATATCTAAATTACAGATGGTTTGACTCCGGTGTGATAAGGCCTTTTAATCAACTCATAATAATTTGCTGAAGTCATAGCACAGGATTGCTCAGTGAAACTCGACCCCATCGACCCACAAAAATTTACCGATTTTGTCAGTTATTCAGAAAAAAAACGCACCCCTTGGGAACGATTTCTGGACAAGATCAAGCCGCGCTCCGCAGCAATGCGAACCACTGTACTGGTGGTCTTTGTGGTCTGTTTCAGCCTGTTCATGTCAATCTGGTTTTTCTGGCGTACCCTCTATTTACCTGAAATTCAGCAACACGCGCGTTATCTGGCCATGGAGCTGGAAATTCTCAACAATTCGGACCTGCGTCTTTATCATAAAGAACAGGAAGTCGATATTGATACCTGGCTCAAAAACCGGATCGGAATCGAATATGTCACCAATCCGGCTGAATACCCCAATGTAAAAGACAAGGTTATTGCTGAATTCTTTACTAACCAGATTGAAACCAAACTGGCCAAAGAATTAAGAATCGAACAGGCAACCGTTTATTTCCAGTTCAAGCCAAGTCCACGCATCTGGATTCAAACCCCTGAAATGAATGGCAACTGGGTACGTGAACCTCTTAAAACCTATGCCAACTATAGTCCTGAACTGATTCTAGGCTGGCTGTTGGGTACGCCACTCATTGCTGGCATTATTATCCTGACCCTGGTGCGTCAGCTAAACCGTCCTTTACGCCGCTTGCAGAATGCAGCAAACAGCTATAGTAAAAATGGTTCCGCTCCTTATCTGGATACCAATCATGGTCCGCTGGAAATCCGTCAGGTGAATCATGCCTTTAACCAGATGATTTATACCTTGGATCAAACCGAGCGTGATCGTCGAATCATGCTCGCGGGGATTTCACATGACCTGCGTACACCGTTGACCCGTATCCGTCTTAGCGCAGAAATGATGCCGGATGAAGACTTTCTCAAGGAAGGCCTGATTTATGACGTCGAGGATATGGATGCCATTCTGAACCAGTTCATTTCCTATATGCGGGATGGTTCCGATGAAGAGCTGCAAGAAACCAATGTCAATGTGCTGTTGCAGGAACTGGTCAAGCAGTTTAAGCCACTTGATATTCGCTTTACACCTCAAGAGATACCGCTGGTTGAGGTACGCAGCATGTCGCTGAAACGCCTGATTGGTAACCTGATCAACAACTCAAAACGCTATGGTGCGGAACCGATCGAGCTGGCTGCCTATGTGCAGGACCATAAACTGATGATCAGTGTGGCCGATCATGGTGAAGGGATTCCAGAAGACCAGATTGAAGCACTGATGCAACCCTTTGTTCGTGGAAATTCTGCGCGTACCGTACAAGGCAGTGGTCTGGGTCTGGCAATTGTCAAGCGTATTGTTGATATTCACTCAGGTGAGCTGCATATCCAGAATCGGCCTGAAGGCGGTCTGGAAGCCATTATCGCCTTACCCCTGAAAACAGCAGATTCCGAGGCACCCGCTGCCCCAACCACCTTAGATAAAATTCGTCAAACGCTCACTGATCACTTCTAGTAAGTGATCATAAAAGCAACAAACGACTTTTTAGTATTTCTATACAATTCATTTTAATTTTCAATAATTCAATCATTTAAAAAACATCATTTTTCATTATACCTACATTTAGCTAAAAAATTAGACCTTAGCCTAACACCTATGCAAAATACATTTTTTGATCGGTACAATCCGTATCATTATTTAAGAATTTATGAGAGTTGAAATGTCTTTAGATCGTATCCGTTTAGCCTCCCTACACAACAAAGTCATCAGCCCTGAACAAGCTGCTGAATTCATCGAAGATGGTATGACTGTGGGTATGAGTGGCTTTACTCGCGCTGGTGAAGCGAAGGCGGTTCCTTTAGCTTTGGTACAACGCGCAAAAGCAAATCCACTGAAAATCACGTTGATCACAGGTGCATCACTCGGTAACGATTTGGACAAGCAACTCACTGAAGCAGGCGTATTGGCACGTCGTTTACCATTCCAGGTAGATAGCACTTTACGTAAAGCGATCAACAAAGGTGAAGTGATGTTCATCGATCAGCATTTGTCTGAAACCGTTGAACAGATGCGTAACCAGCAGTTGAAAAAACCTGATGTGGCGGTAATTGAAGCGGTTGCGATCACTGAAGATGGCGGCATCATTCCAACAACTTCTGTAGGTAACTCTGCAAGTTTTGCAATTTTTGCTGAGAAAGTGATTGTTGAAATCAACACGAATTTAAGTCCTGCATTTGAAGGCTTGCACGACATCTACATCCCGACTTACCGTCCAACACGTCAAGCAATTCCATTGACTCAAGTGGATGAGCGTATCGGTACACATGCAATCAATATTGATCCTTCAAAAATCGTGGGTATCGTATTCAACAATGAATTGCATGACTCTCCATCAACTGTAACTGCACCAGATGATGAGACTCAATCAATTGCTAACCACTTGATCGCTTTCTTTGAAAAAGAAGTAGCTGAAGAGCGTTTACCGAAAAACCTTGGCCCTCTTCAAGCAGGGATCGGTTCCATTGCAAACGCCGTATTGACGGGTCTGAAAGATTCAAACTTTGAAGACCTGATCATGTACTCAGAAGTACTACAAGACTGTACGTTTGAATTGATCGATGCCGGTAAAATGAAGTTTGCTTCAGGTTCTTCTATTACACTTTCTGCTAAATATGGCGAAAAAGTATTTAACAACCTTGAGCACTACAAAGACAAACTTGTATTACGCCCTCAAGAAATCTCTAACCACCCTGAACTGGTACGTCGTTTAGGTATTATCGGGATCAACACTGCACTTGAGTTTGATATTTACGGTAACGTGAACTCAACTCACGTATGTGGTACCAAAATGATGAACGGTATTGGTGGTTCAGGTGACTTCGCGCGTAATGCCCACTTGGCGATCTTCGTAACCAAATCAATCGCGAAAGGTGGCGACATCTCTTCTGTAGTGCCGTTTGCTTCACATATCGACCATGCAGAACACGATGTTGATATCCTTGTGACTGAACAAGGTCTTGCAGATCTTCGTGGTTTGGCTCCGCGTGAGCGTGCACGTGCGATCATCGACAACTGTGCCCACCCAATGTACCGTGATGCATTGAATGACTACTTCGACCGTGCATGTGCGAAAGGTGGCCATACCCCTCACCTGCTTCGTGAAGCATTGTCTTGGCACTCTAACTTTGAAGAAAATGGTCATATGCTTGCAGTAGAAGCTGCAGTCAAAACTGCTTAATTGACCGCTTCAGAAAACGCCCTACGGGGCGTTTTTTTATGGGAAAAATAATAAATAAACGAGGACAAATCCATCTATAAAAATCTAATCAGCTTAACTTCCTAAATATTTTGAATGATTAAACTGCACTTAGTCTGGATGCAGGGCTTTAAATTCCAGTTCTTCACCCTCATACTTCTAACAAGACAAAGATTAGAGACATGACATGCGCGTAGATATTTGGTCAGATGTGGTCTGCCCTTTTTGCTATATTGGTAAAAAACGGCTGGAAGCTGCAGCAAAGGAAAGCGAGATTGAACTTGAAGTCCATTGGCATAGTTTTCAGCTAGATCCTGAAGCACCAGTCCGTCAGGAAGTTTCCAACTCTGAACGTTTGGCACAAAAATATGGCCGTTCAGTGGCAGAAGTTGAAGACATGCAGCGCAATATTGCAGCCATGGCTAAACAGGAAGGCATTGAATTTAACTGGGAAGGTGCCAACTCTGGTAATACCTTGAATGCGCATCGCATCATTCACCTGGCACAAAGCAAAGGCTTGGGCAATGAAGCTCAGGAAGCTTTTTTCTACAGCTATATGACGCAAGGCCTGCCAATTGGTGAACGTGAAACGTTGGAAGATGTCGCGGCGCGTATTGGCCTGAACCCGGTTGAAGTAGATGATTTACTCGACTCGGATGAATTTGCGGATTTTGTTAAGTTTGACCAGGAAGTAGCGCATGACCAGCTCAAAGTTACCGGTGTTCCGTTCTTTGTATTTGATCAACGCATTGCTTTGGCGGGTGCTCAGCCGAAGGAAGTTTTCTTGCAAGTTCTTGAAAAAGCTTTAGAGGAACCACAACAACAGCCAGCAGCTGATCAGTGTTCTACAGATGCTTGTGATGTTCCGGCAAAGCCTGAGTAAAAACTAAATCAAAAAATCCCCATTTAAGATGGGGATTTTTTTATGAATGATGTGAATTATTCAACCAGAAAACTGATCTTTAGATTGACACGATATTCGGTAATTTTATTGTCATTAATCACGACTTTCTGTTCATTGATCCAGGCACCTTGAACATTTTTGATCGTCTCTGTGACTTTTGCGATGCCACTTTGAATTGCATCCTCAAAGCTTTTACTACTGCTTGAATTGACTTCTACCACTTTTGCAATTGCCATGATTCAACACTCACTCTGTGAAGATAGAAGCATTCATCTTAGTCGATTTAAATTTCTCTACAGCTCCTAGCAAACAAGTAATAGCAAAAACTTACAGGGAATGAACAAATACTGATCTGCCCTTACTGCTTTAAAAAAAATTTAAATCTGGATCTCTAGTTTTAAATAATCAACAAATAAATGTTTGCTTAAAAGCTTCTAAAACATCTAAAAAATGTATAAAAAACAATCCAAAACCATCTAGAGCAAATATTCTAATATATTGTTTTATAGAGTATTTTATCTAAATTTAGTTGCTTTTCTTGCCGATTTGATCATTTTTTATTAATTGCCATTTGATATTATTTTTCACGTGATTTAAGACTAATTTTTTCCTTGTTCAAGCTCTTGAACATCCAGATATCAAAAGGTCATGTTATGAAAACTGTTAAATTTTTATGCGCAGCAACTGTGATGGCTTTTTCTCTACAAGCTTCAGCACAAATGGCTCAAGTGGTTTATCTTCCAGATTTCCCTGTGAGCAAAGCTCCAGTTAAAACTGTAGCTACAGATACTGCAACTGCAGAAACTGAAAAAGCGGCTTAAGTCTTTAAGCAAAATCTCCCAGCAGGCTGAATTATTCAGCCTGTTTTTATTTCAGGGCTTCGAAAATTTAACTTGTTCTTCTATTTAAAGAGCATTAAAAACCTCATTATTTTTTATTTTATTTTGATTTCGTTCACTTTTTATTCAAAAAAAACCACCAAATTCGCTTAAAAAATACTCAAAATAATCAAGTATTTTTTCAATCAGATGCTTATAATCAGAACCTGATCTTTTATGGATTTCAGACTTTCTTGTTATGAACCAGCTTCAAGCATTAATACAGGGAAAAATTTCTCCGCAGGCAATTTCTGTGGATTTTTTGATTGAAATGGCTGAGCGTTATCCAGATCCCAACTCTACCGAATATAAATTGGTAGAACTTGCGGTCAATATGATCATGGCCAAGTCACTGGATAAAGCACTCAAATATATCTAGAGAGCTAAAATGAATGCTTTAGAAAAAGCAAAGTTAATTAAAGAATTAAATGAATTGGGGCAGCAACTAGAACATAAATCCCTCAGTTTATATGAAGCCGCCCGAACCAAAAAACGGCTCCAGGATATTTTTCATCTCTGTGATGAACCTGTTTTTAAAAATCAGATTTTAAGTTTTAAATCCCGTGTCCAGCCTGAGCTGGCAGCACATCAGTTTGCGGCGAGCACCGAGTTTCATCACTGTTATCGCGGTTATTTTAAGAATCCTGTCCAGCTGCAACAGGCACTCACTGCACATTCAGAAACAGGCTGGGCCTTTTTGCATCAGCCACAACAAGGCTGGCAAATCTGGCTGGGTCCTGTAGAGCAAACTGATTTTTTACATAGTGAATGGGATGAATTAGCAAATTGCCATCACTGGCTTTTGCAGCAACAGCAACAAGACGCATATTTTCCTCTCGATCCCCAACTGGATATTCCGGCTTTATCTGTTCAGGATGCCGAATTCAATACGCTTACCCTAGAAATCGCGCGTTATCATCAGGGCAGTTTGCAGATCCAGACCAAGATCACTGCACCTCAATTGTCTAAAACAATTAAACCTGATTTAGACAGAGCAACTAGCGAAACAGAAGAAGCTAAAACAGCTGAGCTGTCTATAGAAATAGACAACACGGATAGTTCATCCTCTATTTTGATAATAGATGAAAATATTACTTTCCCTGAATCTATACAGCTAGGTGAATTCTCTGCCCTGCTGCATCCATTAGAACATGCTGGAGCGACTATACGGCGCCTCTGTGCCCTAGAATTACAACCAGCTGCTTCCCAACCAGCTGATCTGGAAATGGCGCTATATTATGCTGAGGAAGACCACTGGCAGGCACGTCCTGTTTATCTTGCCATGCAGGCCGATCAGCAAGGGCAAGGTCTGAAATATCTGATGCTCTTGGGCGCACCGAGTCTCTTGCAGGCCAATTCCTGTATCCAGCACTGGGGCATGCAGCGTGGACGGCGTTGTATAGAGATAAAATCCATATCATGGGCAGCTTTGGGTGTCTGCTTTGATCAGATAGATCTTTTCACTGAAATGTATCTGCAACAAGCCGAAACGGTCTGGATGCCTGAGGAAAGCTATGCCTATATTCCGGCTCGGTGTATTCATCAAAAGAAATTTATCAATTTTGAGGAAGCGCCCGCTGATTTTTCTACTCCAATTTTATTGCTACAGGAACATCAGAAAATTCGGGTGATTCATGGAGAACGTCGCCTGGCATTGTCCAATCAGGAAATCGCTTATCCTTATTTAATGCTCAAACGTGATAAGGATTTGAATTGGCAAAAAATTCATCAAATTGTTTTAGGATTGTCACAGCCGGTACGGGTTTTAGATCTTTATATGGCAATTCAGGCACAAATCATTAAATAATTGATGTAGTTATGTAGTTTATCCTTGCTTTTTTTCCTTATTTTTTAGAAAACTAGCGCAGTAAATAAAATACGATAAGAGCAAGAATCAACTCATGCGAATAAACCAAATTACTCGAATCTTATTGCTATCACTTGGCGTGGGATTAAGTAGTAGCCCAGTTTGGGCAGAAGCATCTCCTACAGAACCTGCAGAAACAGAACAGCCTACAGGTACAGGTACAGGTACAGGTACAGGTATTTTAGATCAGATTCCACGCTTGATCGATGCCACGCCTACGATTTTACCTGAACAGTCAGACGAAGCGATGGTGCCCACCACCGAAGAAACAGAAGATAAATCTTGGGCTGACAAAAAGCAGAAAAGAATCCGTGAATGGGCAGACCGCACCGCACATAAGATTGATAACTGGTTTGGCCAGACCAACCCGGATGAGCCAGCAACTGCGACTTTGCGAATCATCCTGGATAATAGCTGGGACAAATATGAAAACTATGAAATCAAGCCGAGGATTCGAGGAAAAATCAAGCTTCCAACCTTGGAACAAAGGTTAAGTCTGGTCTTTGGTGATGACAGTCTGGATAACGAACTGGATAGCAATGTCGCGATTACCAATGAAAATCCTGGCAATGCCCGGGATAAAAATCTGGATATTCGCCGTACCCGCGAAAACAACAGCTCGTTTGCACTCCGCTGGTCAGAATTTTCAAATGGCCTACCTTTCGATAGCGATCTGGATCTGGGGGTACGTTCTGGGGATGATATCTATGTACGGGCCAAAATCAGCAAAGACTGGGCGATGCAGAATGACTTTTCTTTTCATGCCGAACAGATTTATCGTTATGGATTGCAGAGTGAAAATTATTTGCGGACCAACCTGGAACTGATCCATGCTCGTCCCAATGAGGCCTTTTTTTCCAATCAGTTAAGTTTAACCTATGCAGATGAGCAGGAAGACGATTTGACCTGGGACAACTATACCTTCAGACAGCATCAATTTTTCCAGGGCAACCGCTTTAACTATGGCATCTATACGGGCGGCTATCTGGATGATAAAGATTTACGCTTAAATCGCTGGGGACCTTATGTGTCCTGGAGACAGCCTTTCTTACGTGAATGGTTCTTTGTGCAAGGCGACCTGAACTATCTGAATGATGACCGACTGGACCGAAGCCATTATCTGGGTGCGATGGTACGTCTTGAGGCCATTTTCTAAATTTGAACAAATCCGAAACTATAAAAGCCCATAAAATATGGGCTTTTTAATGTCTGAATCCAATAAGTTTTTATTGGCGGTGCTCAACCGTTGTAAAGGTAATACGATCACTACGAATCACACGTTTTTGCTGCAAAGAAGGCTGTTCCATCTGTGGCATATTCCATACCGCGCGGTCGGTACGCTGCATTCGTTTTACTTTTGGCGCTTCTTTTTTCATGGGTGCCTGAAAACTAATACGATCGCTACGAGTCACTTTTTTGGACTCAGTATCGGCCATTGTGGCTGCGCTCATTGACATCAGAATGACTGTACTCAGACTCATCATCAGTGATTTTTTCATGGGAGAATTCTCTAAACTTAATAATCGCTATTATAAATTAATATATAAAATATTATCTATTTTTCAGATTTAAAACTTAAAGGTATTTTTTTATTCTGGCTATCGCTTTTTTAAATCATTAAAGGGGAATCCAAGTTTTAAGCGCTAAATTCAGAACATAAAAAATCCCTCCGTAGAGGGATTTTTGAAATATAAAAATTAACCCAACAATAGACTGTTAATACGTTTTACATACTCAGCCGGATTTTCTGGTAGACCACCTTCTGCAATCATTGCCTGATCAAAGATCACATTGGCCAGATCATCAAACTGGGCAGAACCTTCCAGTTTTTTCACCAGTGGATGTTCCGGGTTAATCTCCAGAATCGGCTTCACATCCGGTACAGGCTGACCTGCATCTTTCAGCATACGGATCAGTTGTGGAGAAAGCTCCCCTTCCCCTGTGACCAGACAGGCTGGTGAATCAACCAGACGAGTCGTTACACGTACTTCTTTGGTTTTGTCTTTCAAAGAATCTGTCAGCTTTTCAACCACAGGTTTGAACTGTTCAGCAGCCGCTTCGAGCGCTTTCTTCTCTTCCGCATCTTGCAGATCACCTAGATCGACTGCACCCTTAGATACGTTTTGCAATGGCGTACCATCAAACTCATGCACGAAGTTCATTGCCCATTCATCGACGCGTTCTGACATCAGCAATACTTCAATGCCTTTTTTCTTGAATACTTCCAGTTGCGGTGAGTTTTTCGCAGCATTCAGGCTTTCAGCGGTAATGTAGTAAATCGCTTTCTGGCCTTCTTTCATGCGTGCTTTATAGTCTGCCAATGAAGTGCTCACCTCATCATTGGTCGAAGTTGCATAGCGCAGCAGTTTCAAGATGCGTTCGCGATTACCGAAATCTTCACCCAGACCTTCTTTCAGCACCGCACCAAATTCGCGGTAGAAAGTTTTGAAGTTTTCCTGATCTTTTTCATCTTCAGATTTTGCCAGATTATCCAAAGTGGTCAGAATACGGCGAGTGTTACCTTCACGGATGGTTTTCACATCACGGCTTTCCTGCAGCAATTCACGGCTCACATTTAATGGCAGATCGGCACTGTCTACCACGCCCTGTACAAAGCGCAGATAGTTTGGAATCAGGTTATCCGCATCATCCATAATGAAGACACGTTTCACATAGAGCTTGATGCCGGCCTTGGCTTCACGAGTGAAAATATCCTGTGGCGCTTTGCTTGGGATATAAAGCAGTTGGGTATATTCAGTACTACCTTCAACACGGTTATGCGCCCAAGCCAATGGTGCAGCAAAATCATGGGTTAGGTTTTTATAGAATTCGGTATATTGCTCTTCAGTAATCTCAGATTTATTCCGAGTCCACAGTGCGCTGGCCGAGTTAATCGCTTCCCACTCATCGGTCTTCACATATTGACCGCCTTTTGGTGTTTCACCTTCAGCAGCTTCTTCTTCCTGCCAGACTTCTTTTTGCATCTGGATTGGCAGGCTAATGTGATCTGAGTATTTATTGATGATCTGTTTGACTTTATAGCTTTGCAGATAATCCAACGCATCTTCACGCAGATGCAGAATAATATCGGTACCACGGCCTTCTTTGGTGATCTGTTCAACTTCGAATTCACCGGTACCGCCACTGATCCAGCGCACCCCTTCTGAGGTATCCGTACCGGCACGGCGTGATTCTACGGTAATCTTGTCAGCCACAATAAAGCCTGAGTAGAAGCCGACACCAAACTGGCCAATCAGCTGAGCATCAGCTTTCTGATCACCCGTCAGTTTTGACATAAAGTCTTTGGTACCCGATTTGGCAATTGTCCCCAAATTTTCAATGGCTTCTTGCTGGCTTAAACCGATCCCGTTATCTGAAATGGTAATAGTTTTATTTTCTGGATCGAGGCTGACACGTACGCGGAGGTCAGGATCATTTTCATAATATTCAGGATGGTTGATCCCTTCAAAACGTAATTTGTCACACGCATCTGAAGCATTAGAGATCAATTCACGCAGGAAAATTTCAGGATTTGAATAAAGCGAATGGGTCACGAGGTGCAGTAACTGCGCTACCTCAGCCTGGAAACTGTGTTTTTGTACGCTTAAATCGCTCATGAATCACTCCTATTATTTTAGATACAGATGTTAACTGCTGCCTATATGAATGGAGTGAGTTCAATAATTTTCAATAGCCTCAAAATAATTTTTTCGCAAAAAATATTTTTATGGCTTTCATTTTTATCAGTTTAATTGATGGGATGGACAAGACTTAATAAGGCCCCATCTTATAGATACGATCAAAATGCAGATCCAGTTGCTGCTGACGCATGTTATAGACCTGACTCAAGCAGGATACGGATTCCTGGCAGCGGTCACGAAATTGCAGCCATTTCACCTGATCGCGTTGAATTACCGAACGTGTTCCCATCGGCACCATACGGCGCAAGATGTTATAGCTGGTACTCATTTTGACATCAGCATCATTCAGCAAACGATGTTCACAAATTGTTTTCTCAGTCGCGGTTGTCGCTTTCTGACAATTAAAACTGGCAGCATAACTCTGTGAAATAAACAGCGTGCTGAAGATCAAAAGACTCTTCGACAAAAAACTCATGCTTTGATCTTCCTTATTATTAAGTCGTATTCAATTAATATTTACTTTATTCGTTTTAATATATTTGAGTATTGCCAATCTGCTCAATTTCAATACGTTATAAATCGTTGTTATTTTGAAAAAAAAGCCTCATTTAAAATGAGGCCTTTGGAAAATCAATCCAGAAATATGAAAGCTTATAATTCTTAGAATTTGTAGCTATAACCTAAAGTGTAGATCATTGGATCAATATCAAGATCAAACTTAGCAGGTACTTCCCCACTCAAAGTAACTTCAGGGCTAATTTGTGCATAACGTGCGTCAAAGAAAACACCCCAGTTTTTGGCATCTGCTGGCTGGAAGTTAAAACCAACCTGACCTGCAAAACCGAAATCTTCTTTAACTTTAACATCAGTATCGCCTAAACCTTTTGTACGCTCATCCCAAGCAACAAATGCTGTACCACCTACACCGATATATGGCGTGAAACCAGTTGAATTTTTAAAATGGTATTTTGCAGTCAATGTAGGCGGTAAATGTTTAATACGCACCACATCTGTACCATTCAATTCAACATCATGATTGATAGGTGCTGCTAAAAGTAATTCAGCTGAGACGTTATCATTAAAGAAATATTCAACAGATGGTGTAAATGCTAATTCATCTGCAGCCTTTAATTCAGCACCAGGGCCAAGTTGGTAATCACCAGTCGGTGATACTACTGAACCACCCACTTTAACTTGCCATTGACCAGCCATTGCCGATGCAGAAAGACCCATTAATGCAACTAGAGTAATTTGCTTTAACATTTTAAAACACCCCACAGGAAGAATAATTCTTAATAAAATAAACCTTAATTAATAATAAACATGGCTTAAATTATTATGCAATAGATATTATAAAACTAAATTTTATTTATTATTTAAGTATATGTAATTATTAAATATTTATTTTAAATTGACCATATTGGTTGGTTTTAAATACCCAGCAATTTAATCAGATTAAAATAATAATATTCAGAGTAAAATAATCAGGTTTATATTAATTTTTTATTTAAAAATATATTTCAAATACATCTTATAATTTATTTTAAATCTAGGCAAATCTGCTCCGATTTATATCAGAGCAGATTATAAAAAGGACTTACAGAACCATGGCTGCAATCCAGCCAAAAATGATAAGCGGAATATTAAAATGAATGAAGGTTGGAACCACACTATCCTTCATATGGTCATGCTGACCATCCATATTCAGACCGGATGTTGGGCCTAAAGTTGAATCTGATGCTGGAGAACCGGCATCGCCCAAAGCAGCCGCAGTCCCAATGATCGCAATAGTTGCTGCAGGACTAAAACCAAATTGAATACAGAGCGGTACATAAATAATCGCCAGAATCGGAATGGTAGAGAATGATGAACCGATACCCAAAGTAATCAGCAGACCAATCAACAACATTAAAAAGGCGGCAAGTGCCTGGCTATTACCAATCCAGTCAACCGACGCTTCAACCAGCGCAGGAACCTGTCCTGTTGCCTCAATCACGGCAGCAAAACCTTGCGCGGCAATCATGATAAAGCCAACCAGGGCCATCATACGCATACCGGTGATGATCACATCATCTGCTTCTTTCCATTTAAAGATTCCGGCACAACTCAAGATTGCGACACCGACCAGACCGGCAAGAATCATGGAATCTGAATAGAGCTGTACCACAAGAGTTGCAATCACCGCGATCGCTGCCATCCAGATGGTCAGTTTGGCAATTTGCGGTTTCGCTGATTTTTGTTCTACACCCAGTTCAGCAGAGATACTTTGCTGCTGTTCCACATGGATATCTTTATAGAGACGCGGCTTACGGTAGCTGATAAACATGGCCACCAGCAAACCCACGAACATACCTGAGACCGGAATCGCCATCGCAGCGGGAATCTGGTCATAAGTAATCTCAAAGCCATAAGGTTTACCAAAGGTATTGATGTTATGGCCCAGAATATCATTCAGGAAGATGGCACCAAAACCGACTGGAACCAGCATATATGTTCCCACCAGACCAAAGGTCAGCAGACAGGCCACCAAACGGCGATCCAGCTTCAGATGGTTAAATACCAGCAATAATGGTGGAATCAGAACCGGAATAAAGGCAATGTGTACCGGAATCACGTTTTGTGAGAAAACGGCAGCCAATGCCACTGTACAGAAGATCAGATATTTAACCTTGTTCTGTGCCTTTTCTGATGCCTCACCTTTTAAGGTGGTAATCATTTTATAGGCCAGCAAGTCAGGCAAACCGGAACGTGCCAAGGCCAAAGCAAAAGCACCCAAGATGCCATAAGCCAAGGCAATTTTAGCGCCGCCGCCCAGACCATTGTTAAATGCATCTAAAGTTCCCTGGAGGCCAAGACCTGCCAGCAAACCACCCGTAACAGCACCAATGACCAGGGCAAAAACCACAGGTACACGTGCCAATGAGAGTCCAAACATGACTCCAATAGCAGCAAGAATTGCGAACATAATGAATTGGGAATGAGAGAAAACGGCTATTTTATCAGAAAATCCGGATAAAAATTCTTCCACTTATCCCTTGCCGAGTCACGTTCCCAATCTCCGTATCAGATGGTCGCTGTTAATTTCTGCTGAATAAAATTATGAATCAGATGAGCCACCTGTTCCGGCTTGCTTAGGATAGCCCAGTGATTGGCATTCAGTTCTACCCGGGAAAAATCTTCCACCCATTTTGGCATTTCATCAATCAGATCCGGGCCAACAAACTGGTCCTTTTTGAGCACAATTGCCTGTACCGGACAGATCGCAAAACGCTGTCTAGGTCGAGATAAACGTGGTAGAAAGTTCGCCCGATACAGATTGACGCCATATTTGCCGTCTTTGACAATATTCTGGTTTAGCGGCAGATTATCCTGCTGTTCCAGCTGACTGATCATTTTGCCCCAACGTTCTGCATTAAAGAAATTCCATGCTGTAGGTGCTATAAAAGGCAGCTGGAATACCGCGATATACCAAGACTTGGTCATCTGTTTAAAAAACTTGGCCTTATACTGTTTAAACTGTTCACGCATCCAGAAAGCAGCATGATCCAGACATGGACCTGACATGGTGCTAAAAGACAAAATCCGGCCTTTAAATTTAGGTTCGGTGACTGCTTCCCAAGCCTGGATTGACCCCCAGTCATGAGCCGCAAGGTGGAAAGCTCGTCCTGGCAAGACCTGATCGACCACTTGCTCTAAATCTGCACACAGACGTTCCAGACGATAATCCCGAATTTTCTTGGGAACGCTGGAGTCTCCTGCTCCGCGCACATCATAGGTCACCACAAAATAATCCTGAACGAGGTGAGAAATTACCGCTTCCCAAACATCCTGATGGTCAGGATAACCATGAACCAGCACCAAAGCCGGTCGCTCAGGCTCACCCCAGGTTTTCACATAGAGACGTTGATGATCGCTGGTATCTACCCACTGGCTATGTCTTTGCATAGATGTATCCTTATTCGCTGATTGACTCTTTTATTGTTGAAATAGGCACGATTTATCAATGCCAGCTTATTTTTGTTGTTCTAGTATGCATACAAGACCAGAAAAAAGAATATCCGCATGAGCCTATTACGAAAAATTCAGCAACTGCCTTTATTATCCAAATTTATCCTGAATCGCTATGCCCCTTATCGTGGAGCAGGCATTGTCATTGATGAAATGGACTTTGCCAATTATCACGTTCGCGTGAAAATGCCACTGACTCGCAAGAATCAGAATATTGTGGGAGTACATTTTGGTGGCAGCCTGTATTCCATGGTCGACCCTTTTTATATGTTATTGCTGATGCATCATCTTGGTCCGAAATACATTGTTTGGGATAAAAGCTCTACCATTCAGTTTCTGGCGCCAGGACGCGGAACAGTCTATGCTGACATCCGGATTTCCAAGCAGGAAGTACAAACAGTAAAAGAACTGGCAGCTAACCATAGTCCGGTTTATCGCCAGTATCAGCTTAATATTTATGATGATTCCGGTGTGCGTATCGCTGAGGTACAAAAAACCGTTTATATCCGCCTTAAACAGAGCAAAGGCAAGCCTCGAGAGGCTAAATAACAAAATATGAATAAACTAAAAGCGCCATGGAGGCGCTTTTAAATCGATCTGGAAGATAGTTCTGTCGATTAACGACGACGGTTATTCTGTTCGATCGCTGCACCAGCACCACCACCGATGGCACCACCAATTGCAGCCCCACCTGTACCGCCAAAGATGCTTTTACCCACTGCAGAACCTACAGCACCACCGACACCACTATAGGTCGCATTACGGTTTGAAGCACCTTGAGCTTTACTACCGACTGCTGCACCGGCACCACCGCCAACTGCTGCACCAACACCACCACCTACTCTGTTACCTACACCACCACCCACTGCACCACCGAGCGCAGCTGCGCCAATACGCTGATCTTTAGCAGACATATTTTCACAGCCTGCCAACATAAAAGTGGAGATAGTTGCAACAGCCATTACGCTCATTAACTTTTTCATGATCTTGGCCTTCCTTCGTGCTTTGACTTAAGATTAACCTGATTTTAAGGAGCGATTCATAACAAGATGTTAAATCTTGAAACCCTCATGATTTATTTTGTAAAGAGCGCATGAAAGATCATGTTTTATTGATGATTTCTCCATATTTAGGACAAGTAACCACCAGATAATCTGATCTTTTCTAGCGATATAAATATGAATAATTTTAGGAAATAAAAAAGCCACCCGAAGGTGGCTTTTTAAAATGATTTAGCGGCTAATTACAGACCGTTAAATTCATCGCTGAATGCTTGGCTCAACGCCTGGTCTACATCAGAGAAGTCATTGTGCAATTCAAATTCTGCAGCTTCTGCTTCCTGACGACGACGCTCTAAGTGGTAAGCCAGGCCTGTACCCGCTGGGATCAGACGACCTACAACTACGTTTTCTTTCAGACCGCGTAAATCATCTTCTTTACCTGTTACAGCCGCTTCAGTTAACACACGAGTGGTTTCCTGGAACGATGCAGCAGAGATGAACGAGTCAGTAGAAAGCGACGCTTTGGTAATACCCATCAATTGACGTTCAAACTTCGCAGGGAACTTGTTCTGCGCAAGAACAGCTTGGTTCTCTTGCATCACACGGATGTAATCCACTTGTTCACCTTTGATAAAGCTTGTATCGCCACCGTCAGTGATGTCCACTTTACGCAGCATTTGACGTACGATCACTTCAATATGCTTGTCGTTGATTTTTACACCTTGCAGACGGTAAACGTCCTGAACTTCGTTCACGATGTAGTTAGTCAACGCCACTTCACCTTTCAAACGTAAGATGTCATGCGGGTTCTGTGGACCATCAGAAATAGTTTCACCACGGTTCACATGTTCGCCTTCGAACACGTTAATGGTACGCCATTTCGGAATCAGCTCTTCGTAGATCTCAGAACCATCATCCGGAGTAATCACCAGACGGTTTTTACCTTTGGTCTCTTTACCGAAACTTACAACACCTGAAACTTCTGCAAGGATTGCATGTTCTTTCGGTTTACGCGCTTCGAACAAGTCAGCAACACGTGGCAGACCACCGGTAATATCACGAGTACGTGAAGATTCTTGTGGTACACGACCAATTACGTCACCCACACCAATTGTTTCGCCATCACGGACAGAAAGAATAGTGTTTTGTGGCAAGAAGTAGAACTGTTCGCCGCCATCTACTGTGTCAAGCACAACAGCTGGACGTAAATCTTTACCAGAAGCAGGACGTGCTGTTACAGGCAAGATTTCAACAGTGGTCATACCAGTTGCATCATCAGTTTTCGATGTTGCAGTTACACCATCAGCAATCTGGCTGAAGCGAACTTTACCAGCTACTTCTGTAACCAGTGGATGTGTATGCGGATCCCAAGTCGCTACGATACCGCCTGCTTCTACAGCTTCACCATCTTTCAGCAAGATAGACGCACCATATGGCAGTTTGTAACGTTCACGTTCACGGCCTAAGTCATCTGCAATACCGATTTCACCTGAACGTGAAGTTGATACCAAGTGACCTTTGGCATGTTGTACAGTTTTTACGTTATGGAAACGTACAGTACCTTTATTACGAACTTGTACGCTGTTTGCAGCAGAAGTTCGGCTCGCAGCACCACCTACGTGGAAGGTACGCATGGTTAACTGTGTACCCGGCTCACCAATTGACTGGGCAGCCATAACACCCACAGATTCACCTGGGTTTACCAAGTGACCGCGTGCAAGGTCACGACCGTAACATTTCGCACAAACACCGAAAGTAGATTCACAAGATACGACTGAACGTACTTTAACTTCATCGACACCTTGCTCTTCCAGGTAGTTTGCAAGTTTTTCATCGATCAATGTGTTACGCGGCAGAATAACTTCTTCAGTACCCGCACGTTTCACATCTTCAGCAACTACACGACCCAGTACTCGAGTACCTAGGTTCTCGATCACGTCGCCGCCTTGAATGAACGGAGTCATGACAAGACCAGACAACGTACCACAATCCGGCTCAGTGATAACCAAGTCTTGCGCAACGTCTACCAAACGACGAGTCAGGTAACCAGAGTTCGCTGTTTTCAGTGCTGTATCGGCCAAACCTTTACGCGCACCGTGTGTTGAAATGAAGTACTGAAGTACTGTCAGACCTTCACGGAAGTTCGCTTTAATTGGTGTCTCAATGATCGAACCATCCGGTTTCGCCATCAGACCACGCATACCAGCCAACTGACGAATCTGAGCTGCGGAACCACGGGCACCAGAGTCAGACATCATGTAGATGCTGTTGAATGATTTCTGTTTCTCGTCTTCACCCTGTTTGTTCTTAACAGTCGTGAATGACAAGTTATCCATCATCGCTTTCGCTACCTGGTCGTTTGTACGCGCCCAGATATCGACAACTTTGTTATAACGTTCGCCGGCAGTTACGAAACCTTGTTCGAACTGTTGTTCAATTTCACGAACTTCAGCTTCGGCTTTACCGATAATCGCTTGTTTTTGTGGTGGAATGACCATGTCTTCCATACCAACAGAAACACCAGAACGAGTCGCTTGGCGGAAGCCAAGGTACATCAATTGGTCAGCGAAGATGACAGTGTCTTTCAGACCCAGTTTACGGTAGCAAGAGTTAATTAACTTAGAGATGTTCTTTTTAGTCATCTCAACGTTAATTTGCTGGAAGTCCATACCTTCAGGCACAACTTCCCAAAGCAGACAGCGACCAGGAGTCGTATCTACGATAATCGTTTGCTGTTCACGTTCGCCGTTTTCGTTGATCACGGTTTGGTGTACACGTGCTTTCACGCGAGCGTGCATATCTACCTGACCAGTCGCAAGCGCACGGTTCACTTCGTCAGTATCCGCGAACACCATGCCTTCACCTTTGGCATTTACTGCATCACGAGTGATGTAGTAAAGACCCAAGACAACGTCCTGAGACGGTACGATGATTGGCTCACCGTTCGCTGGAGACAGAATGTTGTTAGTCGACATCATTAACGCACGAGCTTCTAACTGAGCTTCAAGTGTTAATGGTACGTGTACCGCCATTTGGTCACCGTCGAAGTCGGCGTTGAACGCAGCACATACGAGTGGGTGAAGACGGATCGCTTTACCTTCAATCAGAATAGGTTCAAATGCTTGAAGACCTAGACGGTGAAGGGTCGGCGCACGGTTCAACATTACTGGATGCTGACGAATCACAGAGGCAAGAACATCCCAAACTTCTGGAGTTTCACGTTCAACCATTTTCTTCGCAGCTTTAATGGTTGTTGCTTGACCAGATGCTTGCAGCTTCGCAAAGATGAATGGCTTGAACAGTTCAAGCGCCATTTTCTTAGGAAGACCACATTGGTGTAAACGCAGGCTTGGACCTACGGTAATTACCGAACGACCAGAGTAATCGACACGTTTACCCAACAAGTTCTGACGGAAACGACCTTGTTTACCTTTGATCATATCTGCCAAAGATTTAAGCGGACGTTTGTTAGAACCTGTAATTGCACGACCACGACGACCGTTATCCAGCAATGCATCTACAGATTCTTGCAACATACGTTTTTCGTTACGTACGATGATATCTGGAGCCGCAAGGTCAAGAAGACGTTTCAAACGGTTGTTACGGTTGATCACACGACGGTAAAGGTCGTTCAGGTCAGAAGTCGCGAAACGACCACCTTCAAGTGGTACAAGCGGACGAAGATCTGGTGGAAGTACAGGAAGTACGTTCATCACCATCCATTCTGGCTTGTTATTCGAATCGTTGAATGCTTCCATCAATTTCAGACGCTTAGAGGCTTTTTTAAGCTTAGTTTCTGAAGTTGTGTTTGGAATTTCTTCACGAAGACGCGCAATTTCAGCTTCAAGATCGATATCTTTAAGCAAGTCTTGAACCGCTTCTGCACCCATTTTCGCAGTGAATTCATCACCGTGTTCTTCTAACGCATTGAAATATTCTTCATCGTTAAGAAGTTGGTATTTCTCAAATGGAGTCATACCTGGGTCAGTTACAACATAAGATTCGAAATACAATACGCGTTCGATATCACGTAGCGTCATGTCTAAAAGAAGACCAATACGGCTAGGCAGTGATTTCAGGAACCAGATGTGTGCAACTGGAGAAGCTAGTTCGATGTGACCCATACGCTCACGACGAACTTTCGCAGTTGTTACTTCAACGCCACATTTTTCACAAATGACGCCTTTGTATTTCATACGCTTGTATTTACCACACAAGCATTCGTAATCTTTTACTGGACCAAAGATTTTGGCACAGAATAAACCGTCACGTTCTGGTTTGAACGTACGGTAGTTAATGGTTTCTGGCTTTTTAACTTCACCATGAGACCACGACTTAATCATTTCTGGTGACGCAAGACCAATACGGATGCGATCAAACTCTACTGGAGCATGACCGTCGGAATCCGTCTTTTTGCGCATGATATCGAGCAAGTCTTTCAATTTTTTTCTCCGTGTGTCGAGGAGATTTTCACTTCCCGACTGGGTCACAAATATTGTTTTTTACTGAAATTCGGGAATCTCAAAAATCCCCCTAAATCCCCCTTTATAAAGGGGGACTTTCTCCCCTTTTTCTTAAAGAGGGGTCGGGGGAGATTTCTTAGTCACCATTTTTCAGTTCAATGTTGATACCTAAAGAACGGATCTCTTTGGTCAATACGTTGAACGATTCAGGCATACCTGGGTCCATATAATGGTTACCATCTACAATGTTCTTATAGATACGGGTACGGCCTTCAACGTCATCCGACTTCACAGTAAGCATTTCTTGAAGCGTATATGCTGCACCGTATGCTTCCAGTGCCCAAACTTCCATCTCACCGAAACGCTGACCACCGAATTGTGCTTTACCACCAAGCGGCTGTTGCGTTACTAGAGAGTAAGAACCAGTAGAACGCGCATGCATCTTGTCGTCAACCAAGTGGTTCAGTTTCAGCATGTACATGTAACCTACAGTTACAGGACGGTCGAAACGTTCACCAGTACGGCCATCATACAATACAGTTTGACCCGTACGTGACAAGCCAGCAAGCTCAAGTAATTCTTTGATCTGACCTTCTTCAGCACCATCAAATACTGGAGTTGCCAGAGGAACACCTTTACGCAAGTTACCAGACAGTTTCAAGATTTCTTCATCAGTCAGGCTGTCAAGATCTTCTTGCTGACCGCCAACCTTATTATAAATCTTGTCTAGGAAATCACGCAGTTCGAGAACTGTACGCTGTTCTTTCAGCATCTTATCGATTTGATCGCCAAGACCTTTAGCAGCCATACCCAAGTGAGTTTCCAGAATCTGACCGACGTTCATACGTGATGGTACACCGAGCGGGTTCAGTACGATATCTACTGGTACACCATTGGCATCGTGCGGCATGTCTTCAACAGGCAGGATGTTAGAAACTACACCCTTGTTACCGTGACGACCCGCCATCTTATCACCAGGCTGGATACGACGTTTAACGGCCAGGTAAACCTTAACAACTTTCAATACGCCAGTTGTCAGTTCGTCACCTGTAGAAAGTTTGCGTTTTTTCTCAGCAAATTTCTCATCAATTTCAAGGCTCTTCTCTTTTAAGAACACTTGAATTTGAGTTAAACGTTCAGCAATTGCTTCATCACTTGGTTGGATATCAAGCAGATCAACCAGCTCTAAACCAGATAACAATTCTTCAGACAGTTTGTCACCGCGTTTAGTAGTACCGCCACCGTTAGATTCCTGACCTTTCAACAGACGGACAATACGTTCGCGTGCTGCTTCTTCGAAGATTTTGTATTCTTCTTTCAAGTCTTTACGGTAAGCATCCAGCTGAGCTTTTTCAATTGCCTGAGCACGTTCGTCTTTCTCAAGACCGTCACGTGTAAACACTTGAACGTCGATCACAGTACCTTTAGTACCCGATGGAACACGTAAAGAAGAGTCTTTTACGTCAGCCGCTTTTTCACCGAAGATTGCACGAAGCAGTTTTTCTTCAGGAGTTAACTGAGTTTCACCTTTAGGCGTTACTTTACCTACCAGGATGTCACCCGCGGTCACTTCAGCACCGATGTAAACGATACCTGACTCGTCCAGTTTAGAAAGCGCTGCTTCACCCACGTTCGGGATATCGGCAGTAATTTCTTCAGCACCCAGTTTGGTATCACGTGCAACACATGAAAGTTCCTGGATGTGAATAGACGTTAAACGGTCTTCTTGAAGAACACGCTCAGATAACAAGATCGAGTCTTCGTAGTTGTAACCGTTCCAAGTCATGAACGCTACACGCATGTTTTGACCCAATGCTAGCTCACCACCATCAGTTGATGGACCGTCAGCCAGAACGTCGCCACGACCTACTTTATCGCCCAGGTTCACAAGAACTTTCTGGTTGATACAAGTGTTCTGGTTAGAACGTGTGTATTTGATCAGGTTATAGATATCTACACCTGCTTCGCCTGCAACCATTTCGTCTTCGTTGACACGAATCACGACACGCGAAGCGTCAACAAATTCAATACGACCACCACGTTTCGCGATTACACATACACCAGAGTCATGTGCTACGTTCGCTTCCATACCGGTACCAACCAGTGGTTTGTCAGCGATTAACGTAGGAACAGCCTGACGTTGCATGTTCGAACCCATCAATGCACGGTTGGCGTCATCGTGCTCAAGGAACGGAATCAGTGATGCTGCTACAGATACAACCTGTTGAGCAGATACGTCCATATGCGTCACTTTTTCAGGAGGCATACGTACGAATTCACCTTGGTGACGTACAGAAACGAATTCTTCAGACAGGTTGCCGTCTTTATCTACTGCAGAGTCGGCCTGTGCAATCACAGTACCTACTTCTTCAATCGCAGACAGGTATTCAACGTCATCAGTTACGCGGCCATCAACCACTTTACGGTATGGAGTTTCCAGGAAACCGAAGTTGTTACATTTGGCGTAAACAGACAGAGAGTTGATCAAACCAATGTTTGGACCTTCAGGAGTCTCAATTGGACATACACGACCATAGTGAGTTTGATGTACGTCACGTACTTCGAAGCCCGCACGTTCACGAGTCAAACCACCAGGCCCAAGTGCTGATACACGACGTTTGTGTGTAATTTCAGACAACGGATTGTTTTGGTCCATGAACTGAGACAACTGGCTTGAACCAAAGAATTCTTTGATTGCAGCAGCCACTGGCTTCGCATTGATCAGGTCTTGCGGAGACAGATTATCAGTTTCAGCTTGAGACAAACGTTCTTTAACAGCACGTTCTACACGAACCAGACCTACACGGAATTGGTTCTCAGTCATTTCACCCACAGAACGAACACGACGGTTACCCAAGTGGTCGATATCGTCGACTTCACCTTTACCGTTACGGATTTCTACTAATGTTTTTAATACATCAGTGATATCTTCATTCGAGAGAATGCCTTCAACTTCGCGTGACTTCTGATCAGTACCCACTTCGTAAGGACGACCCAAACGACGGTTAAACTTCATACGGCCGACTGGAGACAGATCATAACGCTCAGAAGAGAAGAACAGGTTGTTGAACAGGTTCTCAGCAGCTTCTTTTGTTGGTGGCTCACCTGGACGCATGACTTTGTAGATTTCTACAAGTGCTTCATCACGGCTTACTGTGGTATCAGCACGTAATGTATCCGCAATGAATGGACCACGGTCGATATCGTTAGTGAACAGGATGTTGAACTGTTTCACGCCGCCTTCTGCAATTTTCACCATAATTTCATGGCTTAGAACAGTATTGGCTGCAATCACATCACCATCTTTCAGTGGGATGTCTTCAGCAGTGATACGTTCGTACAGGTATTCATCAGGAACAGAAAGCTTCTCAAGACCAGATGCTTCCATTTGACGTACATGACGTGCGTTAATACGTTTACCTTGTTCAACAATTACTTTGCCGTCTTTGTCAGCAATGTCGAACTGTGCCATTTCGCCGCGCAGGCGCTCTGGAACAAGGTCAATCTGGTAGCTACCCATGTCCAGATACACAGGTACTTTCTCGTAGAACATGTCGAGAATTTGTTCGTTGGCATAACCCAGCGCACGAAGCACCACAGTCGCAAGCAATTTACGACGACGGTCAATACGTACGTAGACCAGGTCTTTGGCATCGAATTCAAAGTCTAACCATGAACCACGGTAAGGAATGATACGAGCTGAATAAAGGACTTTACCGCTTGAGTGAGTTTTGCCTTTATCGTGGTCAAAGAATACGCCCGGTGAACGGTGCAATTGCGATACGATTACACGCTCGGTACCGTTAATGACGAAAGTACCGTTGTCTGTCATAAGCGGCATTTCGCCCATGTAGACTTCTTGTTCACGTACGTCTTTGATTGATTTAGTTTCGCGATCTTTCAGGATCAAACGAATTTTTACGCGCATTGGTGCTGCATAAGTTGAGCCACGAAGGATACATTCGCGTACATCAAACTCAGGCTTACCAAGACTATACTCAACGAATTCTAAAGCAGCATTGCCAGAATAACTTTCAATAGGAAAAACTGAACGAAATGCGGCTTGGAGACCGATATCTTCGCGGTTTTTTGGTGATTTGCCATCTTGTAAGAATGTTCTGTACGAGTCGACTTGAATCGCGAGCAGGTACGGAGCATCCATGACGCTAGGCAATTTACCAAAATTCTTACGGATCCGTTTCTTTTCGGTATATGAGTATGCCATCTGGAGTCCTCGGAAAGTGTAAACCAAGCCCGCCTGCAGAACGGGCTCAGAAGGAATTACGCTGGCCGATATGGCCACCACTCTTTACAAATGCTGCAATTTTTAGTGGTATTAAAACGCTTAACAATATTTTTTTAATGAAAAATATTGGTAAGCGTTTGTTCATTATGTTTATTTTTAATTTGTATGAATTTTATATCATGCAAACAAAAATCGAGCCGATTATTGTAACGCAAAAAGGCTGATGACCCAAGAGCCATCAGCCAATTTTTGGAGCCGATTATAAAAAAACCGGCTCCTTTAAGAAATTACTTAAGAGTAACTGTAGCACCAGCTTCTTCAAGTTTTTTCTTAAGCTCTTCGCCTTCTTCTTTAGAAACGCCTTCTTTAAGAACTGTAGGTGCGCCTTCAACCATGTCTTTAGCTTCTTTCAAGCCAAGACCAGTAGCTTCACGAACTGCTTTAATTACAGCAACTTTGTTACCACCGAAAGAAGTCAACTCAACGTTGAATTCTGATTGTTCTTCAGCAGCAGCAGCAGCGCCAGGAGCAGCAGCAACAGCAACAGCAGCAGCAGATACGTTGAATTTCTCTTCGAAAGCAGAGATTAGTTCAACAAGTTCAAGAACAGTTTTTTCTGCAACTGCGTTTAGGATTTCTTCGTTAGTTAAAGCCATGAGAATAACTCCAAATGGAAATTGAATGGTGTGGAAATAAATTTAAGCTTATGCAGCTTCTGACTCGTTTTTCTCTTTGAGCGCAGTAATAAGGCGACCCAATTTCGAAATAGGAGCTTGAAGAACGTTTGCAAGCATAGTAAGCGCTTTTTCTTGGTTCGGAAGGTTCGCGATTACGCTAACTTCAGCACCTTCGTAAACTTTGCCATCAAATGCAGCAGCTTTAAGTTCGAATGCTTTGTTAGTTTTTGCGAATTCTTCGAACAAGCGTGCAGCTGCACCCATGTCGTCTTCAGAAGTCGAGAAAGCTAAGATTGTTGGGCCAACAAGGCTGTCGTTCAAGATATTGAATTGAGTATCTTGAAGAGCGCGTTTAGCCAGAGTGTTACGCACGATACGTGTTTTAACACCTAGTTTACGAGCTTCAACACGAAGAGCAGTTAATTGCTCAACTGTTAAACCTTGGTAGTCAGCAACAACAGCGGCAAATGCAGTAGAAGCAATTTCACTTACTTCAGCTACGATCTGTTTTTTGCCTTCAATAAGAAGAGCCATTGTAAAACCTCCTAACGGTGATTTATGTGCCTGATCACAAGCACACTCCCAATTCGTGAATTCATCTCTGAAATCACACGCGGAGGATGAACAAATCACACCACCGCGTCTACGCAGGCTGGAGTATTAAGAGGAAAGCATAAAACTCCCCTCGCCTGAGGTCTTTGACGCTGATAAATTTACATTTATCAATTCAAAGTCTGCCTAAGTTCGCAAGTAGTCCGAAACCGGTTTCTTCTTGCGTAAGTTTTAAAGCAGTGCTTTAAAACTTACTCAGGGCTTTAAAATTCTGTATAAGTTTATAACTTATTTAGAAACGTTTGCTACATCAACGATCAGACCAGGACCCATAGTAGAGCTTAGAGTGATCTTTTGAATGTAAACACCTTTAGAAGTAGCAGGTTTTGCTTTCTTAAGGTCAGCTACAAGAGCTTCAACGTTTTGACGAACAGCTTCAGCAGAGAAACCTACTTGACCGATCGCAGCGTGGATAATACCTGCTTTGTCTACACGGTAACGCGCTTGACCAGCTTTTGCATTTTTAACTGCAGTTGCTACGTCAGGAGTTACAGTACCTACTTTAGGGTTTGGCATTAAGCCACGTGGACCAAGAATCGTACCCAGTTTACCAACAACGCGCATTGCATCAGGAGCAGCAATCACTACGTCGAAGTCAAGGTTTCCGCCTTGGATGCTTTCAGCAAGATCATCGAAACCAACAACGTCTGCACCAGCTTCTTTCGCAGCTTCAGCAGCAGCGCCTTGAGCAAATACAGCTACGCGTACAGTTTTACCAGTACCTGCAGGAAGAGTAGTCGCGCCACGAACAACCTGATCAGATTTACGAGGGTCAACACCCAGGTTTACAGCGATGTCCAAAGATTCTTTGAATTTCGCAGCTGGAAGGCTAGTAAGAACTTCTACAGCTTCTTCTAAAGTGTAAACTTTCTGTGCTTCTACAGCAGCAGCAATGGCTTTTTGACGTTTAGTTAACTTTGCCATGTCTTATAGCTCCACTTCCAAGCCCATAGAACGTGCAGAACCAGCGATGGTACGTACACGCGCGTCTAAATCAGCACCAGTTAAGTCTGGTTCTTTAGTAGTCGCGATTTCTTCCAATTGAGCACGAGTCAACTTACCAACTTTAGTTTTGTTAGGTACAGAAGAACCCTTTTGGATACCAGCAGCCTTCTTAAGAAGAACAGCAGCAGGTGGAGTTTTCATGATGAATGTGAACGACTTGTCGTTGTACACAGTGATCACGACTGGAATTGGTAGACCAGCTTCAACTTTTTGTGTAGCAGCATTGAATTCTTTACAGAATGCCATGATGTTAACACCACGTTGACCTAGTGCAGGACCAATCGGTGGAGATGGATTCGCTTTACCAGCTGGAACTTGCAGCTTGATATAGCCGTCAATCTTCTTAGCCATTTCAAATTACCTCTGGGTGCAAACGCCGTTAGGCTCCCCAATGATTTCAAGTAACGATACCGTTACAACAACAATGCCTGATTTGCACGCAAATCAGGCGTTTTCAACCCGAACAAATTAAACTGTTTTTTCGACTTGGCGAAATTCCAGTTCAACCTGAGTTGGTCGGTTAAATACGTTAATCGTCAGCGTTAAGCGTGACTTGTCGTAAAGCACTTCTTCCACCACACCTTTAAAGTCAGTGAATGGACCGTCAATTACGAGTAATTCTTCGCCTGGTTCAAACATGGTTTTAGGACGCGGTGCTTCACCAGTATTGCGTACACGTGCAAGGATTGCATCAGCTTCTTTTTGCGTAATTGGAGCCGGTTTTTCAGCCGTACCACCAATAAAACCAAGCACTTTTGGACACTCTTTCACGATGTGCCAAGTGTCATCGTTCATTTCCATTTCGACTAATACATAGCCAGGAAAGAACTTACGCTCTGATTTACGCTTCTTGCCATCCTTCATTTCTACCACTTCTTCGGTAGGAACAAGGACTTCACCAAAGCTATCGGCAACAGCGCTACGCTGGATTCGATCATTAAGCGAACGCATCACTTGTTTTTCATAACCTGAATAGGCATGAATAATGTACCAACGTTTCATAGCTCTCTTACCCGATAATAAACTTCATTAACCAGCCTAAAACATAGTCAAAGCACCATAGAACAATGGCTGCAATCACTACAACAGCAAGGACTTGCCAAGATGTGGTCACAGTCTCTTGTTTGGTAGGCCAGGTCACTCGACGTAACTCGATTCGTGCATCCTTAAGAAGACGAACAAAGCCTTTGCCTTGATGGGTGGCGTATAATAAACCGAATGCCACAACGATACAAGCCAAAATTACCCCAACGCGCACCCAAATATCATTCGCAGGCGCCCAGTATGCAGGTAAATATTGGTTTACCATCATAGCACCGACCAATAAAATCAAGGCGATAACCCATAGAACAATGTCTAATGGAGAACCAGAACTTACATCTACAGCAGGATTATTTCTTTGAGGAATTGCCGCTTCGCTTAATGCGTCGCGTGATTTATCATTCGACATTTTTGTACTCGTCGTAGGTTTCGCGACTTATTATATGACCAGTTTTGCCGACATCAAGCGTCTTTTGAAAAAACTTGGCAGGCCAGGAGGGACTCGAACCCCCAACATTCGGTTTTGGAGACCGACGCTCTACCAATTGAACTACTGGCCTGTAGATAAACTGGAGCCGAAACTCCAGCTTATTTTCTATTCTATGATTATGCAGTTACTTTAGCAACTACACCAGCACCAACTGTACGACCACCCTCACGGATCGCAAAACGTAGACCTGGGTCCATTGCGATTGGGTGGATCAGTTCTACTGACATTTCTACGTTGTCACCAGGCATAACCATTTCAACGCCTTCTTTCAAAGAAATCGCGCCAGTTACGTCAGTTGTACGGAAGTAGAACTGTGGACGGTAACCATTCAGGAATGGAGTGTGACGACCACCTTCATCTTTAGAAAGTACGTATACTTCTGCATCGAATTTAGTGTGCGGTTTGATAGAACCTGGTTTAGCAAGTACTTGACCACGTTGTACGTCTTCACGTTTAGTACCACGAAGCAAGATACCACAGTTCTCACCAGCACGGCCTTCGTCAAGAAGTTTACGGAACATTTCAACGCCAGTTACAGTAGTTTTAACTGTATCTTTGATACCCACAATTTCAACTTCTTCACCAACTTTGATGACACCAGTTTCAACACGGCCAGTTACAACTGTACCACGACCAGAAATTGAGAATACATCTTCGATTGGCATCAGGAATGCTTGGTCGATTGCACGTTCTGGTTCTGGGATGTAAGAGTCAAGCGCTTCAACAAGAGCTACAACAGCATCTTCACCGTATTGACCAGCCTCACCGTTCAGTGCAGCAAGTGCTGAACCACGGATTACAGGAGTGTCATCACCTGGGAAGTCGTAAGTAGAAAGAAGTTCACGAACTTCCATTTCTACTAATTCAAGAAGTTCTTCGTCGTCTACAAGGTCGCATTTGTTCAAGAATACAACGATGTAAGGTACACCTACCTGACGAGAAAGCAGGATGTGTTCACGAGTTTGTGGCATTGGACCGTCAGTCGCAGCACATACAAGGATCGCGCCGTCCATCTGAGCAGCACCAGTAATCATGTTTTTAACATAATCGGCGTGGCCCGGGCAGTCTACGTGAGCGTAGTGACGAGTTGGAGAATCGTATTCTACGTGTGAAGTATTAATTGTAATACCACGTGCTTTTTCTTCTGGTGCAGAGTCGATTGCAGCGTAGTCTTTCGCTTCACCACCGAATTTTTTCGCACATACAGTTGCAATCGCAGCTGTTAAAGTTGTTTTACCATGGTCAACGTGACCGATTGTGCCCACGTTAACGTGTGGCTTATTACGTTCAAACTTAGCCTTAGCCATGTTAATCTTCCTCGTTTACGTCGAACACAATTCTGAGTAAAACCCAGCTCCGACATATCGTTTAAAAAAAACCAAACACCAAATACTTGAAAAGCAGACTAAATAGCCTGCTTTTGAAATATTTTTGCAACCACGTTGCCAAACTGTAATCTGGAGCTCTTATCGAGATTTGAACTCGAGACCTCTCCCTTACCAAGGGAGTGCTCTACCACTGAGCTATAAGAGCAAATATTAGCACTTCAAACAATGGAGCGGGAGACGAGGATCGAACTCGCGACATGCAGCTTGGAAGGCTGCCGCTCTACCAACTGAGCTACTCCCGCACGATGTTGGTACTTACCACTTTGAAGTCTTAAAATTGGTGGTGAGGGAAGGATTCGAACCTTCGAAACTTTCGTAGCGGAGTTACAGTCCGCCCCCTTTGACCGCTCGGGAACCTCACCATTTTTACACTTACATCAGTGTCGTTCTTTACTTCGCACTCCAAACTCTCTAAGATGGTGCCGGCACACGGATTCGAACTGTGGACCTACTGATTACAAGTCAGTTGCTCTACCAACTGAGCTATGCCGGCGTTTCTTAGTGTTTCGTACGTTTCGTATCGGAACGGTGTGCAGTTTAGCAAAACTCAGAATCCATGCAAGTGTTTTTTTCAAAAAAAACGCCAAAAACTCACAAAATCAATCCGTTTGATGATAATTCAACCGCTTTGATCACTGCACGAGCTTTTATTTGGGTTTCATTCCATTCTGACTCAGGATTTGAGTCGGCAACCAGCCCTGCTCCAGCCTGAACATAGACCTTATTTTCACGAATCACGCAGGTACGAATGGCAATCGACATGTCCATTTCACCATGCCAGCCTAAATAACCAACAGCGCCGCCAAAAATTCCGCGTTTCACTGGCTCAACTTCGTCAATAATTTCCATGGCACGGATTTTTGGTGCACCAGAAAGTGTTCCCGCAGGGAAAGTTGCCTTAAAAACATCCAGTGCATCGACGTCATCACGCACTTCACCTTGTACATTCGACACAATGTGCATCACATGCGAGTAACGTTCGATCACCATTTGATCAGTGACTTGCACTTTACCGATTTTGGATACTCGACCGACATCATTTCGGCCTAAGTCAATCAGCATTAAGTGCTCGGCAATTTCTTTTTCATCAGACAGTAAATCTTTTTCCAGTGCCAGATCTTCTTCCTTGGTCTTGCCACGTGGACGCGTACCCGCCAGTGGACGAACAGTCGCAATGCCATTTTCCAGACGAGAAAGAATTTCCGGTGAAGAACCCACAATATGGAACGGCGTATTGTCTTCTAGGGTCTGCCCTTGCACGAGGAACAGGTAAGGTGATGGATTAAGATGACGTAATGCGCGATAGACCTGTAAAGGCTCACCATCGAAATCAGAAACCATACGATGACCCGGCACGACCTGCATCACATCTCCGGCACGGATGTACTCTTTTACCTTTTCAATAGAGGCAATAAAGTTGTCATGTCCAGTTAAAGACTCAAAATGCGGTGCTGTATGTTTTTCCGCTTTCAGGCTTACCGGTGTCGCCAGAATATTTTCCAGCTCATCCAGCTGCTGCTGCGCTTTATCATAAGCTGCCTGATCCGCTGCATCGGCATGGACAATCAGGAACAGGGTATCTTTCAGATTATCGAATACGATGACGGTTTTGGACAGCATCATCCAGATATCTGGCAAGCCTACCGGATCAGCTTCAGGCACATTTTTTAGCTTAGGTTCGATATAACGTACTGAGTCATAACCAAAGTAACCGACAAGACCACCGGTAAAGCTTGGTAAGGCTGGAAGTTCTGCCTGGGTCGGTACTTTAAACTGTGCCTGAAAGTCACGGATATACTGGAATGGATCGGCACAGTGCTGTTTTTCAATAGAGCCATCTGAATGCTGAACAGTCAGTTCACCCGCATTACAGGAGAATACAGTCGATTCACCCAGGCCGATAATTGAATAGCGCGCCCAGTTTTCTCCCCCTTCCACAGATTCGAACAGATAAGCCTGTTGGTGCTGTTTTAGACGGGCAAAGATAGATAAAGGAGTATCAGTATCAGCCAGACGCTGACGGTATACTGGAATCAGGTTGTAGCCTTGAGATGCAAGTTGCTGGAATTGAGCTGAAGTTGTCATTCGGTTTTTCTCTTTAAATTAGGGTTACTCAGTATGAAAATGGAATTGAACTGAGCGACGCCATCGAAAAACCTTACAACTATTCATCTTATTTCCTTCGTACCCTATTTAAGTAAGCAACTCACGTAGATCATCGACAATTTCTTGAGGATCACAGTCTGCTATATTTTCACCATGATTATAGCCATAGCTGACTACAATACAATCTATACCCGCACGGCGTGCAGCTTCAATGTCATTGACCGAATCACCAATCATCAGTATCTGATCTTTGGTCACGCCATAATGCTCCACACAATGCAACAACTGACGCGGATCTGGCTTACGCTCGGCAAAGCGATCACCACCAATCGTGTCATCAAAGTATTGCGCCATTTCCAGAATATCCAGAATACTGCGTGCCGGTTCTTCTGGTTTATTGGTCACACAGATCAGTTTTTTATCGTTAGCCTTACCCCATTCCAGAAACTCGATAATTCCGTCAAATGGCTTGGTATCCACACAAGGATCGGCATTATAAATTTCCAGGAACGTCGTAAGTAATTCCTGATGTTGAGCAGGTAATACTTCTCCCACCAGATGCTGGAGTACGCTTTCACAAAACTTGGACGTCCCTTTACCAATCCAGACTCGCACCTGCTCCTCAGTCACCAGGGGTAGCTGCAAGACATTCAGGCTCATATTCATGGCCCGATACAGATCATGGGCTGAATCCACCAAGGTGCCGTCCAGATCGAATAAAATCAGCTTACGTTGTTCCAGTTGTGCAATTGACATCCTGACCCTCATTTTCTTTATTTGCAGCCATAAAAAAGGCATGCGTGATGCATGCCTCGATTGTAACCAATCATGGGCTTATTTAAACAACACCCAAGCGATAATCGCCAAAATAATCAGAACGATTAGTGAAATCAGTCCAATAGATGCATTTTTCTGTGCTTCTTTTTCCTGCTCTACACGAGAAACAGGCTGTTCTACCGGAATTGGAGCGGGTTCTGGCTTAACCGAGCTCAGGTCTACACCCTCAGCAATAGGCGCAGGTTTTGGAATACCTACATTGGTCGGCATACCATCACGGGTCAAGTTGACTGAAGCATCACGCTCTTTCAATTCTGGAATGCCCTGCTCATTCATCTGCTGGGCAGGAGTTTTCTCAACCGTTTCGATTTCTTCAACCACTTGCTCTGCTGTTTCTTCAACTTCTGGCGCCACTTCAACAGGCGCTACAGGTTCAAGAACCAGGAATTTCAAGCTGGCAAACTGGACTACATCGTCTTGTTTTAATCGCGTTTCCTGCTCAATACGCAAGTCATTCACGAAAGTGCCATTAGATGAGCCTAGATCCTGTACCCATAGTGCATCGTTTTTCAGCAGAAAAGCAGCATGCTTACGCGAGATTTCCGCAGCCTGCAGCACAATATCAGCCGCCTGATGACGCCCTACCAGCATGTCACGGTCGATTGCTATTTCCTGTCCGGTCAAGTCATCGGTAATTGCCTGTATTTTCCAAGTCATGAAATCTACTTCTCTATTTTCTTTGACATTATCATAACATGCTGTATGCAAATGCGAATGGTCTAGCTTTTGGGTCTAAGTGTGGTTGTTGTAACGGTATTTCTACTTTTTTCAACCTGCTGGACTGGCTGCTGTACCACTTGTCGCTGAATCCCCGGCTCAATTGCCACCGGTGTAGCAACTGCTGTAGCTGACGGCGTTGGTGCTGGGGCACTTGGGACATTCTGGTAGGTCGAATTCGTCAGTGGTGTCTTAGAAACTGGAATACGCTGCTGATACACATCTTCAACACTTTCCGGCAGCTTGGCAAAATTACCGTCTGAATCGAGTGCCAATTGCAGGCTATAGAGTTGACCATAACGTTGTTGGGCTAGTTTACGTACTTCATTTTTATCACCCACAATCGTTGGGTGGATAAAGATCAACAGGTTTCGTTTCTGATTAGATTTACCTTCTGAGCGGAACAAACGTCCCACCCCTGGAATTGCCCCTAGACCGGGTACTGCCTGACGTCCATAACTAGTATTGTCCGAAATCAAGCCACCTAATACGATCGTTTGTCCATGTTCTGCCAGAATCGAGGTTTTGATCGCACGTTTGCTGGTGACCAAATCTTGTGCTTGGCCTTTATTGGCTTTTACATCTGAGACTTCCTGTTCAACTTCCAGACGTACAGTACCATCTTCACCAATGTGCGGTACGACTTTTAAGGTTACACCGACATCTTTACGCTCAATAGTGGTATAAGGATTAGCAACACCTGCGGCTCCCGTAGAAACTGAACCGGTCACAAAGGGTACGTTTTCACCGACAACGATGTAAGCCTCTTCATTGTCCATGGTCACAATGGATGGTGTAGACAACAGATTAGACTTGGTCGTTTCTTTTAAGGCCTGAATCATCGCGCCGTATAAACGGCGTGAACCATCACTGCCTTCACGGTAATCACCAATCACCAGTGAACTGCCTGCACCGACAGTACTCGCCGCACCTGCACCACCGCCAGTCAGATAACCTGCTGCAATATTTTTCAGACTGGTGCCAAAATTATCAAAATTGATCAGACCAATTCCGCTGCTGATATCACCCAAAGCCCATTGCACACCCAGCTGATCTGCATCTGTCCCTTCTACTTCAATAATTGCAGCTTCAATCAAAACCTGTTGACGGCGTACATCTAACTGATCAATGGCAGATTCGATTTCACGCATCAGTTGCGGGTCTGCTTTAACCACCAGAGAATTCTGCGTGTTATCTGCAATAATACTAACGCCATTGGCATTAAAGCTGCTAATTCCACCCTGCTCGGTTTTCATGCCAGTATTGAGCTGTATATTGGATGCACCTAAGCTGTTTGAGCTAGTGGTATTATTGTTATTCAGGTTATTAGTCGAATTATATGAAGACGAACTAGAAGAGGAATTATCCAAACCCGTATTGACTGCTTGCCCTGTCACTAACCCCTGCAAAATTTCCGAAAGATTCTTGGCACTGGCATATTTTAAACGAAAGACTTTTAAGCCACCTAGACGGTCTGCTGCAGGCACATCCAGTGTTTCAATAATCTGACGAATGCGCTTGCGTGTTGCCGGATCACCCTTAATCAAAATCCGGTTGGTACGCACATCTGCCATGACCCGTACCCGTGAACCACGCAGATCTTTAGCTGCACCTGTCGCTGCCATTGAATCAATCAGCTCGATCATTTCTTCGGCCTGACTGGATTGCAGGCTAATGGCTTCAATATCATTCTGGCCCGTGCCATCCAGATTACGGATGATGGTTTCCAGCTGATAGATGTTAGTGGCTCGGTCCGACACAATTAGTGCATTGGTGCCCGGAACGGCAGCCAAATGGGCAAACTGTGGCATTAACGGACGCAGGGCCGGAATCAGGTCATTCGGATTGGTATTTTCCAGCCAGATCACGCGAGTGACAATCTGGTCACCGGTCGCACGATGACGTGCATCATAGGGAATCCCAGAGCTTTTGACATTGCTGTCTGGAACCAGCTTGATGGTATTTCCTGAAGGAATGGCCACTACACCATTGACATTCAAGACCCCTAAAAACAGGTCATAAACTTCGTTTTTATTCAGTGGCTTGTTGGAAATGACCGTGACATTACCTCGAACCCGAGGATCTACCGCAAAATTTTTACCGGTAATATCCGCCACTTCATTAATGAAGGCGGTTAAGTCTGCATCCCGGAGATTGATTTTCCAGGTTTGCGCATAACTTGCCGTACTGACCATAGCAACCAATGGTGCGGCCACACAGAATGCCCATGCTGATCGATTATTATTAAATAAAGCCATAAACTTTTGTGTTTCCTAACCCTATGCGTGATGACACATCACTTCAAATCCTGTTGTATGGTCATCACCTGATCACCACGTTTTATTTCTAGTTTGACCTGACCTTCACGTCGAGCCTGTTCCAGTAATTGTGCTTCGGTTTGTCCCTGTGACAGGGTCTGACCATTCAAAGACAAAATCCGGTCTCCCGGTCTTAATCCCAAGCGATTACGCAGTGCAGCCGGTGTCCGTGAAGTGACTTCATAACCACCCTCTGCTGCACTTACCCCCATATTCTGTAAGTACTGGTCCTTATTTTCCTGCATCTGCTGGATGGCGCGATTGATTTCACTCTGTGGCGAAGGTTGTTCGGGCATACCACTTTCCATATGTATCGGAGGCATCGAATTTGAAGATGCTGCTGAGGTATCCGGCACGATTGGCTGGTTTAAACCATTTTCCAGCCCTTTAAACAGGATTTCTTGGGTCGCACCGCTTGATTTACGCAGAATCACCCGGTCCCAATACACTTCAGCCAGCGTAAAACCGCTATTCCCCAATACCTCTCCGACCCGATAACGGTCAGACTGGTCATTAATTTTCAAGACTGCTGAAGAGTTATAGCTTGGGCTCGCCACCACCACCCCCTGCAAGACAATATTGGCAGTTTCAGCAGTGTTCGCTGCGTAAGTATTTTCCTGAAATAGTGAAAAGGCACTAATGTTCGGCACTTGAGCCTGTTGTGATCCCAGTTCTACCTGATCAATCTGCATCGCTTGTGGCGGAGCCACCAGAAGCCAGAATAAGGCGGCCAATTTCCAGCATAAATACAGAATCAGCAGGAATAATAAAATCGGAGTAACACGCTCCGTCTGTTTCAGATCAATATTTTTAAAATAATCGAGTGGGCTTGCCATCAGTTGAAGCCCCCCATCAAAGGCTGACGGGTACTAATCACATAAGTATCCAGTCCAGCTTTACCGGTATAAGAAGGAGCATTGAGTAAAAAGCGCTGTGTCAGCTGAATATCCAGCATCAGGCTTGGATCCAGTTTAATATTCAACATACGTTGATCACGATTGTCGCGTACGTCCAACAGCAGCTGCCCATTCTCATCAGATAACTGACCACTTAGAACCGGTACATTCATACGCTCCTGACGCTGGGCAAACGTGTAAATCAGTTCACCACCACTCCATTGCATCTGACCGTCTACATGACTAAAGCCTTGCTCTTTTTTATATTTAAAATCGAGTTCTTTAAACTGAATCGGGTTGGTAGGCCATTGCCAGTCGGCAATCTTCTTTAAAGTTTCAGGTGCAAGCTGTCCCTCAAGGTTTTTGACGGTTAAAGTTTTATTCAGACCATAGCCCATCACACCCGAAAACTGGGTATTACCGCTATGCAGATCAATATTTGCCCCTAATCTCAGCAACAACAGGTCCAAAGGACGAACCTGCCAGTTCAGACTTCCCCGAAGATTACCTTTTTTCCAGTCCGCACTTCCCTGCCAGATATTCCCGCTTACATTATGTAAAACCTGATTATTTTTATAAAATTTTGAAATTAACCAAGCCGCAGGAACTTGCAGAATCACAAAGACAAGAAAGGCTAGAATTGCAAATATCAACCATTTTAATGTTTTCGGCTTATTGCTCATCCCGCCACGACCAACCTATCCAATCGAAACCCCTAAATTTATAGTCTTGTCATTTTATAATCACATTATGCACACTTTTTCTCTGACGCCAATTCATAGGCATAAAAAAAACCAAGCAGGATGTGCTTGGCTGATCAATCACCGGCCGTATGCATAACAGCCTGATGATGAATAATGAGGCAGAAGGATTAGATCACGAAATCTTCCAGTTTTGCGCCTTTCTCTAATTCAGCAACTAACCAGCGTGGCTGTTTACCGCGACCAGTCCAGGTGTCTTCCGGATTGCTTTTACTGCGATAACGTGGCTCTACAGACTTACGTGCAGTTTTTTTACGTTTAGAAGCACCAAATTCAAGAAGCTGTTCAATTGTTAAGCCTACTCTGTCGGCAATATCCAATACCTGATGATAAGCATCTTCAATTTCCTGATCTTTTTTCAAAGCAATTAAAGACTCAGCTTCTGCTTGTAATCGTTTTAACTCTTCAACTGATAAATTTGTAATATCTGGCATCATATTCTCCAATAAATAGCATTATTTCTTTTAATAAATAACGAACCCATCATATTTATATTAAGTGTAATATTCAATATAAAATTTTAAATGTATAACAATAAACTTAAGGGTCATTACAAAATTAATCATTAAATTAGAGATGAAACTCTATATTAAATTTCATGTTGTACAGTTAATTCCAGCGATTTTATTTTTTCTCGAATATGTTCAGGTATTTCAGTTTTCTGCATATTTTTATTTAAACATAC
Source organism: Acinetobacter sp. YH12043 (assembly GCF_013419915.1). NCBI lineage: Bacteria > Pseudomonadati > Pseudomonadota > Gammaproteobacteria > Moraxellales > Moraxellaceae > Acinetobacter > Acinetobacter sp. YH12043. Next base: position 62,213 of record NZ_VOZD01000001.1, on the reverse strand, counting down.
AATTACTGCTTCTGAAGTGGCTACGATACTTTGCTGCTGTTCACTCCATAATAAATAATGCATTCTGACTGCACTATTCCGAATTTCATCAATTCGTGTCGCCACTTTTAATTGATCTGGATAAACCACAGGTTTTAAATAACGGCATTGATTTGAAGCCACCACTGTTAAAATATCTTCATCAAAAATATTTAATTTACCCAAATAAGCCAAACGGGCACTTTCTATATAACGGTAATACATGGCATTATTAACATGCCCAAACGCATCCATGTCTCCCCATGCGACAGTTTGCGAATAAATCACCGGATATTGTTGTAATTCTGACATTATTTCCTCAAATTCTGATTTCGATAAAATTAACATTCGATTCAAATACGGCATTTAACTGCTGTATTAAATCCTCTCTTCCCTGTAATACAGATTTAATTCTCAAATAGCTCATGCGAATGTCATCTGGATAGAGATCCAGCAATTGCTGAGCTTCTTCTACCCGGCCAGTCGCCTGTAGAATATGCCATTTGGCAAAACTTAATATTGGCAGTGCAGTATATTTTGCATCCCAAACTGAGATCTGCTGCTCAATATCTGCATAATCTGGAAACTGCTTTAATAACTGCTGCTGGAACCATAAATAGAATACATCCTGATTAAATTGGAGTTCCAGTAAGTGTTTAGCAAGGCTTTCATGCTCAACGCTCATTTCCGGCATTCTAAATAACAGTTTCAACCATAATAGCTTGACTTCATAGTCACGATTAAATATGTCCTGTTTTAAATCCAGATAACGTTGTTTTAAATATTCCAAATCATCTTCAGTAGCTTGATCATAAGCTATTAATAATTGCTGCAGCCATATTTTTTTTACTTCTTGGTCTAAATGCCCATATTTGGTTGAACGTAAATATAACCAGGGAAACTGTAAGGCAAATTGCCCCCATAAAGCATTTAAACGCTGCTCATAAGCGGTTTTGACTCGTCTTAACCAGGGAGATAACTCATGTTGATTTAAAAATTCTAAATGCGTTAATGCCTGCTGACCATCCTGCTGCGATAAATAGATTTCAATCCGCTGTAATTCTGCCAGTTCAAATGCCATAGGATTAGACTGATTTAAACTACTCAATGCTTCGCTATATTGTTGCTGTCCCCAGGATAATCGGGCATCAATAATATGCTTGAGCAATCCTGACTGATTAAAAGACTGCTGGATAAAATCCCGTTGATCCTGTGCAGCATTTAATAACCAAACCACAGCTAACTGCTCATAAGGATGCAGGCGGGCAAAGCTGAATACCGTTTCATGTTTACGCCGTTTAAAGCTGAGATAACGCTTGGTCGCATACCACAGCATATGCATCATGAAGCTGATTACGATAAGCAAGCCCACCAGAAACCAGAAAGTGGTCTGGATCTGTAGTTCGCGCCAATACAGATAGACATAGCCCGCACCATAACCATAGCTCAGTACACTCAAGATCGCTAAGCCCAGCAAACCAACCAGTAAATAAGCAAGTAAGATCTGTTTCATAAGCAATTAACCGATCAGGGTACGCGTATTGAGCTGAGGAGTAGGCGTTTGAGGTGCTGCCTTAATTTGCTCCAGTCGTTGAATCCATTGTTTGCTTTGCGTATCCGGAAGTTGAGCCAATACCTCGATCACACTTTTCAGGGCTTGCTGGAAAGCTACCTGCTGTCCTTGTTGCGCACTATTTTCTGCAATCAGTAAACGCAGCTGAGCTTCTTTTAAGACCAGATTACGCTGCATTAAGACTGCACTCGGTTTCTCGACTGATTCAATCTGAATCCAGCGCTGCCAAAATGAGCTTTGGGCTGTAGCGCGGTGCTGATGCTGGACCTGGATTTCCTTTTCCATCTCAATATCAATCTGTTGCAGTAATTCTTTTAATTTATTCTGTTGTACTAAACGATTGTTGATGAACCGCTTAAGGACTTCCCGATCCTTGTCAATCGCCTGATTCAGGCTACCCAGAAGAGCAGGTGCCAGTTCTAGATGTGCAAGCTGATTGGATAATTGATTCAACTTTTCCATCGCCATTGCATATTGTTGCTGCTGCAAGGCAAACTCAACCAGATCCAGATATTGCTCGACCAAAGGCAGATCATCCTGCAAATCAGCCCTAGGAGTATCCTGAACTGTCCCCTTGTTCGGTGTTTCAGGGCTTAACGCTTGGCCCGTAGCAACTTGACGTTTTAAGGCCACCATCTGATCATTCAGATTGGCATTCTGCTGTTGCAGTTGCTTCAAATTCTGGGTTAATTCAGTCTGTGCTGAATTTAAGCCAAACAGGTCATAGCTCAGCTTGGCAATCCACGCCAAGCTCAAGATGAAAAAAACAATGAATAATTTTTTCATGCGTTTCCTAGTACATCAGTAGCTGCTGCAAAATCGTCGATCCGCTTAAGTCCTCTAACTGAGCGAATTGAAAACCAGCCTGATGTTGCTGTTGATATTCCCCAAGCATGGCAGCCAAACGCGGCCCCAAAACCAAATACAATGCCCGATTAATGAGATGCGGATACGGCTGCATCAAGGCTAGCCAGTTAAGCCAGCTCGCTTCACTGCTGACCAAGACTGCATAACGGGGATTAGCTTCAAGGCTCGTCAAATGTTTAGCTAATATCTCGGAAGTCACTGGCGGACACTGACGATCATATAAAATGAAATTCAATATATGAATTTGCTGATCCTTTAAATGCTGCATCATAAATTGACGCCCACCTTCACCTCGCCAAAAGGCGACAGTTGATCCGGTAGCTAATTGCTGTAGCACAGGCAATTGCAGCATCCCTTCCGAAGTCTCCACATCAGGCACATAACTCTGGATACCGTAGCTTGCTAAAGCCCGCTCGGTAGCTTTACCCACAGCGACCCACTGGACACTTCCAAGATCATGCAATGATAGGCCTGCCTGCTGCAAATATTGTATGCCAATTTGGGCAGCGGTCGGACTCACTACGACAATCAGTTTTGCTTGGGGTAGCTGCCTAAATAAACTGGCCAGCTCATCCGTATAAGGCTGCTGTACCAGTTCTAGCAAGGGCAACTCTATCACCGGAATCTGCGCTGTCTGTAGGGCTTGCGTTAAATTTGCAGCACGATCACTCGGACGGGTATTAATGAACAACATTATTTTGAATAAAGGGCTTTCAGTAACTCGCCTGCGCCCTGATCTAGCAGATCTTTAGCCAGCTGCACGCCCAATTGTTCTGCATCTACCATGGTTCCACTTTGCTGTGCGCGTAGCAAAGTTGCGCCATCTACGCTACCGACCCGGCCTTCAATCGAAATGACACCTTCATTTAAAGTGGCATAGCCTGCGATTGGCACCTGACAGCCACCTTCCAGATAGGCATTAAAGGCACGTTCGGCACGGACACAGGCATCAGTTTCTACATGTAACAGAGGCTGGATTAAATCTAATACCGCTTGATCTCCACTCCGGCATTCCAGGCCCAGTGCACCCTGTCCTACTGCGGGTAAACTTACTTCAGGCACAATACTATGACGAATACGATCTGCAAGGCCCAAGCGTTTTAAACCGGCACTGGCCAGGATGATTGCATCATACTGACCTGCATCCAGTTTGGATAAGCGTGTACCAACATTACCGCGTAAATCGATAATCTCAAGGTCCGGACGCTGTTTTAAAATCTGGGTTTTACGGCGCAAGCTGGAAGTTCCAACTTTGGCACCTTGAGGCAATTCGTCAAAACTGGCATAAGTATTTGAAACAAAAGCATCCAGTGGATCTTCACGTTCACAGATGACTGCCAAAGATAAGCCTTCAGGCAAAGCCATTGGCACATCTTTCATTGAATGGACTGCCAGATCAGCACGACCATCTAGTAAGGCTGCTTCTAATTCTTTTACAAATAAGCCCTTACCGCCAATTTTAGCCAATGGCGTATCAAGAATTTTATCACCCTGTGTAACAAAAGTGACTAACTCGACCTGAAGTCCAGCATGCAGGTCCTGTAAGCGTGCACGGATATGTTCCGCCTGCCAGAGCGCAAGTGGACTTTGTCGAGTAGCAATTTTTAGGGTCTTCATAAATTTCAATAAACAGTCAATGAGAACAATAGTCTAAACTTAACCTGCTCACTTGAAAATGCAAGCGAATTTATACAAGTTTCAATACTGGTCCAGACGAACTCATTGATCCGTTTAGAGTTTCTGAATCCGTTCCCGCAAGAATGGCAAATGACGCCGACTGACCGCCAGACGCTCTTCCAGTTCACGACAACGCACCTGATACTGGCCGGAACTCACCACTTCCAAGCCTTCCAGATAGTGAACCGAAACCAGTGCATTACGGTGAATCCTGATGAACTGATGTCCAAACTCCTGTTCCAACTCCTTCAGGGTTTCATCAATCAGGACACTGCCGTTTTTATGGCGTACGGTCACATATTTTTGATCCGCCAGAAAATAATAGATATTTTCAACTGGCACCAATTCGACCCCGCGATAGGTCTTTGCCGCAATTTGATGGCGGCTGATATTGATTTCTTCCATATTTTCTTTTTGTTTTAGTTGGCTCATTTGAGCTTGGGTAAGTTTAATTAGATGCTCTAAAACCTGTGCCAATTCCTGTTGCATCACCGGTTTAAGCAGGTAGCCGTCTGCATTAGACTTGAATGCATCCAGCGCGTGTTGGTCATAGGCCGTACAAAAGACAATAGCCGGCATCGGGTCGAGCTGACGCAAATGCTGCGCACAGGTCAAACCATCCATTTCAGGCATTTGAATATCTAATAAGATGACATCAGGTTCATGCTGGTGAGCCAGATCAATTGCTTGACGACCATGCGTAGCTGTTGCAACCACATCATGCCCCAGTTGAGAGACTAAACGTGATAGTCGCTCGACAGCCAAAGGCTCATCGTCACAAATCAGGACGTCCATTTCTCCTCCTTAATCCAGTCAACATTATTCATTTGATTATAAGTTAACTGTGATTTCCTTGATTTCTTTTTATTTATAGCGATATTGCACAACCGTGGTAAACACCCCTCCACCGGCGAAAGTTTGAAACGTCATCGTAGGTCCGTAATAAGCTTCCAGACGCTGTCTGACATTTTCAATTGCAATACCATGTCCCTTTTTTAATGTTTTATTATCCTGCGTATAGGGGTTTGTTATGATGATATTAATTTGATTTTGCAAGATTTCAATCAATATGCTTATGGTACTCTTTGTCAAAATTTTTTCAACTCCATGGAAAATACTATTTTCCACTAGGGGTTGTAAAGTCAATAATGGAATTTGGACTTGTGAGTATAAGTCTTTGTTTTCTAATTTCCATTCGACCTGCAAACGCTCTCCCAGACGAATCTGTTCAATCTCCAGATAGCGCTGGCAGAGTTCAATTTCTTCCTGCAACTTGACCAGCTTCAATTCCTGAAAACTGGCCCGAAAAAGACGGGACAAATTCAGCAACATTTGTTCGGCTTTGTCCGGGTCAATACTGATCAGGCTAATCACGCTATTGAGACTATTAAACAGAAAATGCGGATGAATCCTGGCCTGCATGGCCTGAATCCGTGCATGTAATTCACTGTGCTGCTGCTGCGCCCATTGTTCACGCAAATACAGATAGCGAAAACAGAACATGCCTAACAGGATACCAAAACTCAGATGTAGGCCGACCTGATCCAGTGCGACTGCCAGACTCAGTCCCTGAAAATTCAAATTGCTGCCAAAATAAGTCAGCACATTCAGACTGGTCGTAGTTACCAAAACAATCGCCTGTAATAGCAAAAATCCGCAGATTAATGCCAGCTTAATCCCCATACGTTGAAAGTGCTGATGAAAAAGCTCGACTAGCGCTGCAAAACATAACAGTATCCAGTTGATATACAGCATATATTGAAGCAGATCTGCCAGATTGAGTGCCTGCCAGGACTGTGCTTTTGCCAAGGCTAAGACCATGGCCAGCACATTGCCGCCAATAAACATTTCCAGCAAATAGTGCAGCTTGCCGATCTGGCTAAAAAAATAGGAGCTTTGCGCTGATCTAGTCGGAGATGTAAAAGATTGATCGACTTGGACTTCGGCAACGGGCTTTGAATTTGTTATACTCTTTTTCGTTCTACTGCTTTTAATCTGATTGAGCCGACATGACCACATCTTCTAATTCCTCAAATCCATCACAAGCCCAGACTTCGGGTATGTGGGGCGGTCGTTTCTCTGAAGCGACTGATGCTTTTGTTGCTGAATTTACAGCATCTGTTCAATTTGACCAACGTTTTTATAAACAAGACATTGCAGGCTCGATTGCACATGCAACCATGCTGGCAAAAGTTGGCGTACTGACCGAACAGGAACGTGATGACATTATCGAAGGTCTGACTGCCATTAAAGCAGATATTGAAGCAGGTAACTTCGAATGGCGCATTGACCTTGAAGATGTGCATATGAACATTGAGTCGCGCCTGACTCAGCGTATCGGCATCACCGGTAAAAAATTGCATACGGGCCGTAGCCGTAATGACCAGGTTGCCACAGATATCCGTCTGTATGTCCGTGATGAAATTGATGCCATCCTGGAATTACTGAAAAAATTGCAAAAAGGCATCCTGGGTCTGGCAGCGAAAAATACCAATACCATCATGCCAGGTTTTACCCATCTGCAAACTGCACAGCCAGTGACTTTTGGTCATCACTTAATGGCTTGGTTTGAAATGCTGGTACGTGACTCTGAGCGTCTGATTGATTGCCGTAAACGTGTTAACCGTATGCCACTCGGTTCTGCTGCTCTGGCAGGTACGACTTACCCGATTGACCGTGCTTATACCGCTGAGCTTCTAGGTTTTGAAGCTGTTGCTGAAAACTCACTTGATGCTGTTTCTGACCGTGATTTCGGTATTGAATTCAATGCTGCGGCATCTTTAATTATGATGCACCTGTCACGTATGTCTGAAGAAATGATCCTATGGACATCGGCTCAGTTCAAGTTCGTAAATATTCCAGACCGTTTCTGTACTGGTTCATCTATTATGCCGCAGAAGAAAAACCCGGATGTACCTGAACTGATCCGTGGTAAAACCGGCCGTGTATATGGTGATCTGATGAGCTTGTTGACCCTAATGAAAGGTCAACCGCTTGCTTACAACAAAGATAACCAGGAAGACAAAGAACCATTATTTGATGCGATCGATACCGTCCGTGGTTCATTAATGGCATTTGCGGATATGATTCCTGCGCTTGTACCAAACATCGAAATTATGCGTGAAGCAGCACTTCGTGGCTTCTCAACGGCCACTGACCTGGCAGATTATCTGGTAAAAAATGGCGTGGCTTTCCGTGATGCACACGAAATTGTGGGTAAAGCGGTAGCTCTGGGTGTACAGGAAGGTAAAGACCTGTCTGAACTGACACTTGAGCAACTGCAACAGTTCTCTGATCTGATTCAGGCAGATGTATTCGAAAAAGCCCTGACCTTAGAAGCATCTGTGAATGCACGTAATCACATCGGTGGTACTGCACCTGCACAGGTTGAAGCTGCGATCGAACGTGCGCATGCTCGCCTAGAGAAACTTTACGCTTAATTGCTTTCGCTTTAAATTGGAGTATTGATATGTCTCGACAAGTTTTTTGCCGTAAGTATCAACAAGAAATGGAAGGTTTAGACTTTGCACCATTCCCGGGTGCAAAGGGTCAGGAACTGTTTGATACGATATCTAAACAGGCTTGGCAAGAATGGCTGAAACACCAGACCACGCTGATCAATGAAAAGCGTTTAAACGTGTTTGAACCGGATGCGAAAAAGTTCCTTGAAGAGCAACGCGAGAAGTTCTTTAACAATGATGAATCATTGGAAAAAGCTGAAGGTCTAAAGCCTGAAGAAAAATAAGGCGCTGCCTTATTTTTCTTCAAGACAAGCACCGAAGGTGCGCGTAGGTCAACATTTGAAAAGCTCCATAAACGGGGCTTTTCTTATATCAAAAGCACTGCTCCGCCACGCCGCAAGACAAGCAGCTATGCTGCGCGTAGGCTTTAAAAAGAATCTCCGTTATGGGAGATTCTTTTTTATGTACTGCTCTAAAAATTACTCAAGACAAGCGAAGCGCGTAGTTTCAAATGTCAAAAAGGAGCCTGACAAGGCTCTTTTTTTTATGAATACTGCAAGAGCTAAACTGCGTTTTAACTAAGCAAGACAAGCGCATAATTTTACTTGTCAAAAAGGAAATCTATGAAAGATTCCCCTTTTAGTTTAAAGCCCTACTCTTTTTGTTTTTTACACAAGACAAGCAGCTATAAGTTCATAGAATAAAAAAACTCCTTACATGGAAATTTTTTTATCTAAGCTCAAGCTTTTCTCTTACGTAAATTAAGCGAAAGGTATCACTTCGAATGCTATAAAAAAGTAACCTATAAAAAGAATTCCCTTTTTAATTTGAAAATTACTTCTTCATCAGATCATGAGTTAAATACCTGACAAGAGACTCCTCGGATATTCTTTTTCTATAGATACTCTATTTCTCTTAAAAGCACTCTAAAAACTATTCTAACTTTCATGAAATCGAAAATTATTGAGCTAAAAACAAGCTCAAAACCTGTCATTTTCTTACCGTGTTTTTTAAATTTAAGCAGCCATTATCTTACTGAAAAGCAATCATATTTGTATCAAAATAATCAATTGTAAATTCTGTATACATTGCTCTCACAAAACACAACATTCAGCTACAAGAAACCACATGATTTTGTGGAAGGTGCTCCCTATAATGACCAGCAAGAAGATGAGATATCTTTGAATAACTATAATAATAACTGAGAAATACCCCCGATTTCATCCCAGTTCTTCCCCCAAAGGCTGGGTATTTTTTTTGCCTGTTATTTTTATATTCTCTATTTTTAGCTATAAAAAAAAGCCCCTTTTAAGGAGCTTTTATTGATTAAGGCTGTTTCAGATATGGCCAAGCTGCTTTTAGGTAAATAAACATTGACCATAAGGTCAGTACCACAGCTGTATATAGCAACGCATAAGCCAGCATTTCTAGCGGTGGCCAGTTCAGCAGGAAAACCGTAATTGCGATCATCTGGAACGCGGTTTTGTATTTACCCACTGTCGACACCGCCACACTGGTACGCGCACCGAGTTCAGCCATCCATTCACGTAAAGCTGAAACTGTAATTTCCCGTGAAATAATCACAATCGCTGCAAAAGCCATCGAGATCGAAGGTTGCCATTGCACTAAGACAATAAGCGCAGCAGCGACCATCAACTTGTCTGCAACTGGATCCAAAAAACGACCAAAAGCAGACGTCTGATTCAGAGTACGCGCCAGATAACCATCAAACCAGTCAGTGACTGCAGCCACTACAAAAATTGTCGTTAAGATAATATGCCGCGTCACATCAGGACTGGTTTCATTAAATCCCATTGCCGGTGGCCAATATGCGACCAATAAAAAAACCGGAATCAGGATAATACGAGCCAAGGTCAAGATATTTGGAATATTCAGGATACGACCTGTAGTCATAGACACCGCCAATTGTTCCCCTCATGTACGATGAAAATGCACACTTTTTTCGAGGTTTAATCCATCATTAATACGCTTCACTTTATACGAATTGACTTGAAGTGTCACTAGGCAAACACCGTCACTGTCTGTCTGGCCATCGCAATCAGCCGATTTTCTACATCCCACAGATAGGCATGTTCTGTTGAATAACCGTCAGCCGCATGGTCGGTAATCACTTTATATTTAAACCAATCATGTAGCTGATGCTGCACTGGATGCACATAGGTTACAGTCCAGGTCAGGCTGCTCGCTGGGGCCAGTGTTTGAAACATCGGTAACACCCCAGGTGGCCAGATGTCAAAAATGGCCATCAGGTCAGCTAACTGAAATTCACGGTCAGAATGTTGGTCTGGATGGAAGCGGCACCAGCCTTCAAAATCAGGACGTACACTTGAACTGCACGGCAGATTCAAATCCGCCCATCTGAGTTCAAAATGATCAAAACACTTTGGAAGCTTGAACTGTGCAGGAATCTGGAACAGGGTTTCAGGAGGAGCATAATCCGGAGCCTGGATTTCCTGATGTACCTGAATGCTAGAATCGCGCGCTACGCCGAAACTGGCAATCAGAATGCTCTGAACAGCCTCATCCTGCCATAGACGCACTTCGATGGTAGTGACCGATTTGCCTTCACGCAGAATTTCCGCAGTTAGGCGTGCTTTGCCTTCCTGTACCGGGCCAACAAAAGTCACACTGGTACTCAGCAGACGTTTAGTAGGATCATTGATTATTACCACGGCTTTTTGCATCATGACTGCAGCTGCAAGTCCACCGTAGATGGTTCTTCCTTGTCCCCAGCCTGGCGGCATTTCAATCCATTCTTGCTGCGCAATTTGTGCGTACAGTGTTTGCAAAGACATATCGATCCTTCAACTTTGTCTGATGAACCGATATATTGCTGGAAAAATCTATGAATAGAAATGACCTTTGACTCGAAGGTCAATGTGCATTTTTGCACTTGTAATTGATATAAAACGATTACTCATGCAGAACTTTATAAATCATCCGGGCCATGACCGAACCCAGACCCGGTACCAGTTGCAGATCTTTTTCTGAAGCTTTAAGCACACCCTGAATCCCGCCAAAATGGGTCAATAAATCACGACGGCGCTTCGGCCCTAATCCTGGGATCACTTCCAATACGGATGAACCCCGTTTTTTATCGCGTTTGGCCCGATGGCGGGTAATGGCAAAACGGTGAGCTTCATCACGTACCTGCTGGATCAGATGCAGGGCCTTATGATCTTCTGGAAGCTGGATCTTACCGCCATCGGTAAAATGCAGGGTTTCCAGACCCGGCTTACGTCCTTCGCCTTTAGACACACCGACCATAAAGGCATCCAGCCCAAGTTCCTGCATGACTTCCATCGCCATATGCAATTGCCCTTTACCACCGTCAATCAGCAGCAAATCTGGCAGCATGGCTTTTTTATAACGACGGGTTAAGGCCTGACGCATCGCGGCATAGTCATCACCCGCCTGAATATCATTGATAGAAAACTGGCGATAATCGCGTTTGCGCGCGCCTCCACTATCAAAGACTACGCAAGAAGCAACCGTATCTTCACCCATGGTATGCGAGATATCGAAACACTCAATCCGATCTACCGGCCGTCCTACGACCTCCTCTAACTGATGGAAACGTTCATTCAGCTCAAAGTGATTGGCCAGCTTGCCCTGAATGGCATGTTGCACATTCATCTGTGCAAGTTCCAGCCATTCGGCACGGGTTTCCCGAACTTTGGATTTGATCTGAATTTTCTTGTCAAAATGTTGAGAAAGTGCGGCTTCCAGCTCCTTCCGATCTGGCATTTCAATATTTACGATCAGTTCAGAAGGAATTTCATCGGCAACCTGGAAGTAGAAGTTGGCAATAAAATCCGAGAGCATTTGTCCCAGATCGTCACTCAGCATATCCGGAAAATAGCCTTTACCGCCGAGCATCTTGCCATTACGCACATGCATGATCTGCACACAAGTTACTCCTGCCTGGTAGGCAATCGCTAGAATATCTGCCTCACCTTTGACTTTATAAATCGCCTGCTGGGCCTGTACATCACGCAGTAATGCCATCCGGTCACGATAAAATACCGCCTTTTCAAATTCCAGATTTTCTGCGGCTGCTTCCATCTTGGCAATCAGTTCCTGATTCAACTCTTTGGTATCGCCTTGCAGGAAGCGAATCGAATTATTGACATCTTCCTGATAATCCTCAGGTGAAATCAGGCCGACACAAGGGCCGGAACAGCGCTTGATCTGATATTGCAAACAAGGTCGAGTACGATTGGCAAAGAAACCATTCTCACAGGAACGTACATTGAATAATTTTTGCAGAATAACCAAAGTATCGCGGGCATTGTAAGCACTCGGATAAGGTCCAAAGAACTTGCCGACCTGATGTTTGCCCTTGCCACGACCGCTGGCAATCCGCGGATAAGGCTTGTCTGCAGAGACAAAAATATAGACATAGGATTTGTCATCACGCAGCATGATGTTATATGGCGGACGATGCAGTTTGATCAGGTTTTGCTCTAGCAATAAAGCTTCAGTTTCTGAACGCACCACCAAGGTTTGAATGTCATAAATCCGTGCTACCAAAGCTTGAGTCTTGGGATGATCAAGGGTTTTGACAAAATAACTGGAGACCCGATTTTTCAGGTTTTTGGCTTTTCCCACATATAAGAGTTCGCCATCTTTGCCATACATCCGGTAGACCCCGGGTAAGGTAGTCATATTGGCCAAGATTTTTTCAATATGAGGGCGTGCGTTCTCGTTCACCTAAAACCTATTTTTCACCTGCAATATGCAGATATATGTGATGTTTAATGTGTCATTTTCAAGCGATGACACAAAATTCACCCGAACTGTCATCGAAAGTGAAACAGGTTATGCCCAGACCGCCGTATTTATAAGCAACCCAATATGGTCTGATTGCTAAAAGCTATAAGTCGCCTGAACTAACTTTGCTATGCTCGACAGGTTCAATCTCGAGATGATCCAAGATGACAAGTTCCCAATCCGGTATTCATGTTGTGCAACCTGCCACTTCTAGCCATAGCCAGTCTGAGCGTGACCGTTTGATTGGGAAACCGCGTTTTCATTTTGAACCTCTGGCTGTGATGCAGTTGCTACGGGAACGGATCATCGGTCAGGATGCCGCCTTAAATGAAATTGAAAAAATGCTACATGTGGTCAAGGCTGACTTTTCCAGTCCTGAACGTCCGCTTTCGGTTACCTTAATGCTTGGCCCGACCGGTGTCGGCAAAACCGAGACCGTGCGTCTGATTGCCGAAGCAATTTATGGCCGTCCTGATGCTTTCTGCCGGATTGATATGAATACTTTGGCGCAGGAACATTATGCAGCTGCCCTGACTGGCGCGCCTCCGGGTTATGTGGGCTCTAAAGAAGGCCATAGCCTGTTTGATGAAACCGCTATTGCCGGAAGCCATACCCGTCCCGGCATCATGCTGTTTGATGAACTGGAAAAAGCCAGTACTGAAGTGATTCGTGGTCTGATGAATGTACTGGATACTGGTCGACTGACGTTGACTGCTGGTACCAAAACCATCGATTTTCGTAATTGCATGATTTTTATGACCAGTAATGTCGGTGCACAAGCCGCACAACAATATCTGGAAAAGCTCAGCTATCTGCCGCAAAAAATGCAGCAACTATGTCTGAAAAAAGTACCGACCCAGCAGATTATTGAAAAAGTCATGCAGCGCAAGTTCGATCCCGAATTTTTAAACCGGATTGACCGTACCTTGCACTATCAGGCCGTCCAAAATGATGCCCTGCCACGACTGGTTGAGATTGAGCTGGATAAATTAAATCAACGTCTGCAACATCAGAAACGACAGATTCACCTCACTGATGCAGCCAAGGCCCATTTTTATCAGGGTCATGACATCCGTTATGGCGCCCGTCATTTGGGCCGAAAAATACGGACTGAACTGGAACCGATCTTAGCGATTTATTTCCTGAACCATCCAGAACAACTGCAACTCCATCTGGACTGTATTAATGGTCAATTGCTAGTTCAGCCTCAAGCCTCCGATTCCAATTAAACTGTTTGATGTGCTTGAATCGCCTGAATCAATGCATCCGGGTCTTTAGGTGAAATCAGGACATACTTTTGTTGATCTGCCAGCATATAGCTAACTTTTAAACGCTTGAAAGACAAAGCAGGTGCAATTTCTGAGTGATCTGTAGGCTGGATATTCTGAATCGAACCAAGCGGAATTTGCCAGGTCAGCCACAAGCTTTTGATAATCAACTGCCCATCCTGCACGATATAACGGGTACTCCAGACCGGCCACCACACCAAGAGGATTGTGAGTATATAGACTGCGGTATGCACCGGATATTGAGCCATCGTCCCTTTGGCCTGCATGGTCAGTAATAATTGCAATAACAAACCACTCATACAGATTAAAAATGCCAGCAGCCACCAGTCTTTTTTGGAACGAAATACACGCATCATCTTCCCCCTATTTTGTTTTATCTTACACAAAATCAGAATGATGTGGTGAATCTCTGCAAGTAATAAAAAACGCCCATGTGGGCGCTTTATTTTTTATGTTGCAGCTTAGGCAAACAGATAAGGACGAATAAAGATCAGGAAGAAAATACCCAGCATCAGGAACCATTTCAGGAAATAGTACAGCTGGCGGTTCTGTGCTTTTAAAGCTTTGGCTTTTACCCGGAGTTGATAGACATAACCAAAGACTTTGTTTAAGCCACCAGTCTGATCCCCAACCTCATTCGGTGAACTGGCTGCTGTCATCACTTTTTTACCAAACCAGTGATTGAAGCGTTCCATCCAGCGGGTTTTTAAAGGTCGCTCGACATCAGCAAAGAAAATGATCCGGTTCTGGTCAGTCTTGTTTTCGGCATAATGAATATAGGTTTCATCAAATACCACACTCTCGCCGTCGCGCCAGGAATAACGCTGACCATCGACATCGATAAAGCAGCGGTCATCATTCGGGGTCATTAAGCCCAAGTGATAACGCAATGAACCGGCATAAGGGTCACGATGACGGACCAAACGGCTATCGGGTGCCAGCTCGGTAAACATGGCCGCTTTAATGGTAGGCAAAGTTTTGAGCAAAGCCGTAGTTTTTGGGCAGAGTTCTGCTGCAGAGGGATGCGCCGAGTCATACCATTTTAAATAGAAGCGTTTCCAGCCAGTCTTAAAAAATGAGTTAAACCCCAGGTCATCATATTTGCTCGAAGCCTTGATCCCGCCTTTCTGATAGAGTGCCTGTGCTTCGTCACGAATCATTTCCCAGTTTTCATCCAGCACTTTTAGGTCTTTAAAATGCTGCGTATCGATATAAGGCTGATTCGGTACGCGTGAAAAGGCGTACATCAGAAAATTGATCGGTGCAAACAGGGTCGAATGGTCAAAAAACTGGCGATAAAAAGAATGCCGAACTGTGCCACGTCGCTGAATATATAACGCTGAGATGACAAAGATGGCCAAAATAATCCACTTAAGCATATCAATACCCAAAAAATCCTAGCCCTAAAAAAGAACGGGGAAAAATAAAAAAGTCACATCTGGGCCGCATTATAACAAAGCTGCTTTTGCTCTCCCTACCCGCTTGTAGAACACAGCGTTGCATACATTTTCTTACATCCGTATCGAATAATTTGAATCTCAATTGACTATTTTGACCAAAACACCACACAGCAAACATTCCCTATCTGGTCAATTTACGTTATAAAAACAGCGCGACAGCAATAAAAAAGTGAAATTGAAACAATAACTTCATTACACTGCGATAACGGTTCACTGTATTCCGGACATGACAACACCTTGATTGAGCGATGAAAATTGATGACCCTTGCGTCACGGCTTGATACAACTTGTGTTGTTCTTTTTGGATATAGTTATCGTAAGATTAGCGAAGTAAAAAAGTGCGCGGGAAATGCGCGCTTGCTTCACAACATCAACTTAGAAGTCCTCCAAAATAAAGGAGATCAGGGCATGATCCACGCTGGCAATGCCATTACCGTCCAAATGCTTGAGGACGGAATTGCAGAATTCCGCTTTGACTTACAAGGTGAGTCGGTTAACAAATTCAACCGTGCAACGATTGAAGATTTCAAGGCTGCGATTGACGCAGTTTCCGCTGCTGACATTCAGGGTTTAATCGTGACTTCAGGCAAGTCTACATTTATTGTAGGTGCTGACATTACTGAATTCGGCGATAACTTTGCTCAAGGCGAAGAGGCAATTGTTGACTGGGCACTACCAGTTCATGAAATTTTTAACAGCTTCGAAGACCTGGACATTCCTAAAGTTGCCGCGATTAACGGTATGGCACTAGGTGGCGGTTTCGAGATGTGCTTAGTCTGTGACTACCGTGTGATGTCAGAACAGGCGCAAGTCGGCCTGCCTGAAATCAAACTTGGTATCTTCCCTGGTTTCGGTGGTACGGTTCGTTTAAGCCGTCTGATCGGTATCGACAATGCAGTTGAATGGATGGCCATGGCTACTCCGAAAAAACCGGCTGCTGCACTGAAAGATGGTGCTGTTGATGCGGTTGTGGCTGCAGACAAACTGAAAGATGCTGCGATTGACCTGTTGAAACAGGCAATTCACGGTCGTTTAGACTGGCAAACAAAACGCCAGGAAAAACTGGATCCAATCAAGCTGAACATGCTTGAGCAAATGATGGCGTTCAATACGGCGAAAGGTGCGGTTCTTGCAAAAGCAAACCCTGCTCAATACCCAGCGCCAAAACTATTGCTTGATTCTCTTCAGGCAGGTGCAAGCTTACACCGCGATGAAGCGTTAAAAGTTGAAGCTCAAGGCTTTGCGAAAGCTGCGGTAACTCCACAAGCAGGTGCGTTAATCGGTCTGTTCCTGAACGACCAGGTTGTGAAGAAAACTTCTAAGAAATATGAACAAGGTGCACATCCAGTGAACCAGGCTGCCGTTCTAGGCGCAGGGATCATGGGTGGTGGTATTGCTTACCAGGCGGCAAGCAAAGGCACTCCAATCATCATGAAAGACATCGGTAACCAGCAACTTGCACTGGGTATGTCTGAAGCAAACAAACTGCTGACCAAGCAGGTTGAACGCAAGAAGATGAAGCCGGCGCAAATGGGTGAAACCCTTGCTCGCATCCGTCCTACTTTAAGCTATGACGAGTTTAAAGAAGTCGACATCGTGATCGAAGCAGTAACTGAAAACCCGAAAGTGAAAGGCATCGTACTGAAAGAAACTGAATCTAAAGTACGTGAAAACACAATTATTGCGTCGAACACGTCTACGATTTCAATCACGCGTCTGGCTGAAAATCTGGAACGTCCTGAAAACTTCGTCGGTATGCACTTCTTTAACCCGGTACACATGATGCCACTGGTAGAAGTGATTCGTGGTGAGAAGACTTCTGCTGAAGCGATTGCAACGACTGTTGTTCTTGCTCAGAAAATGGGTAAAACACCAATCGTAGTGAATGACTGCCCGGGCTTCCTGGTAAACCGCGTACTGTTCCCTTACTTCGGTGCATTTGACCTGTTACTGAAAGATGGTGCTGACTTCCAGCAAATCGATAAAGTGATGGAAAAATTCGGCTGGCCTATGGGTCCTGCTTACCTGATGGACGTGGTTGGTATCGATACTGGCGTTCACGGTGCAGAAGTGATGGCTGAAGGCTTCCCGGATCGTATGAAACCTGATTTCAAAGGTTCGATCCAAGTGATGTACGAAAACAACCGTCTGGGTCAAAAGAATGACGTTGGTTTCTACAAATACGAACTTGACCGTAAAGGCAAAAAAGCCAAAGTGGTTGATCCAACCGCATACGAACTTGTGGCATCTGTTGCAACTGCTGAAAAACGTGAATTTGATCCTCAAGAGATCATTGACCGTATGATGCTGGCTTTCTGTAACGAAACTGTTCGTTGCCTGGAAGACAACATTGTTGCAACTCCGGCTGAAGCAGATATGGCGATGATCATGGGTGTAGGCTTCCCTCCATTCCGTGGTGGTCCATGCCGTTATATCGACCAAACTGGTGTAGCTGAGTATGTTGCACTTTGCGACAAATACGCGCACTTAGGTAAGGCTTATGAAGCGCCGCAATCATTGCGCGACATGGCTGCTAACAACAAAAAATTCTACGGTTAAGGAGTGACGTGAATGGCTACTTTAAATCCACGTGACGTTGTGATTGTTGATGGCGTACGTACTGCCATGGGCAAATCGAAAAACGGTATGTTCCGCAATGTACGTGCCGACAGCATGTCAGCTGAACTTATCCGTGCGTTGATGGTTCGTAATGAATTCGATCCGAATGAAGTCGAAGATGTGATCTGGGGCTGTGTGAACCAGACTCTGGAACAAGGGATGAACATTGCGCGTAACATCGCATTGTTAGCTGACCTTCCTAAGACTGTTGCAGGTCAAACGGTTAACCGTCTGTGTGGTTCTTCTATGCAGGCAATCCACACTGCGGCTGCACAGATTGCGACTAACCAGGGTGATATCTTCATCATCGGTGGTGTAGAGCATATGGGCCACGTAGGTATGATGCACGGCATCGACCTGAACCCTGCTGCATCTAAGCACTACGCAAAAGCATCAAATATGATGGGCCTGACTGCTGAAATGCTAGGTCGCATGAACGGCATTACTCGTGAAGAACAGGATGCGTTTGGTGTGGAATCTCACCGCCGTGCCTGGGCTGCGACTGAAAATGGTCTGTTCCAGAACGAGATCGTAGGCATTGAAGGTCATAATGCTGACGGTTATAAAGTTCTGTGCGATATCGATGAAGTGATCCGTCCGGATGCCAACATCGAAACTTTCCGTGCTTTACGTCCAGTATTTGACCCTAAAGGCGGGACAGTGACTGCTGCAACATCTTCAGCATTGTCTGACGGTGCATCTGCAATGCTGTTAATGTCTGCTGAACGTGCTCAAGCGCTTGGTTTGAAACCACGTGCTGTGATTCGCTCTATGGCGGTTGCAGGTTGTGACGCTGCGATCATGGGTTATGGCCCTGTTCCAGCAACTCAAAAAGCGCTTAAACGTGCTGGCTTGTCAATTGCTGATATCCAGACTTTTGAATTGAACGAAGCTTTTGCTGCACAAGGTCTGTCTGTTCTTAAAGGCTTAGGCATTTATGACAAGCAAGACATCGTGAACCATAACGGTGGTGCGATTGCACTTGGTCACCCATTGGGTTGTTCTGGTGCACGTATTACAACCACGTTGTTAAACGTGATGGAACAACAAGATACGCAAATTGGTCTTGCGACGATGTGTATCGGTTTGGGTCAAGGTATCGCAACGATTATCGAACGTGTTTAATGTTTAATTAAATACTGAGATAAAAAGAACCCCGCTTATTGCGGGGTTTTTTATTAAAATGATATACTTAAAAAGATATCGGTGATTAGAAATTGAGTTGTGTATCACAACTTGCTGACTAATGTTAGCAGAACTGCTTAACTACGTACGACCTTAATGGTTGAACTTTGATAAAACTGGTGTCGCCATTTGAGTTTTCACCGATATCACCTTTTATTTTATGATCTTTCTTAAATTTCCTATATCAAAACTAATGTTAGCAACAGATAAGAAAGACTTAGCTAACTTTTTAAATTACGACTATAAGCATTTTTGTTGGATTTTATATTCTCAGCCTATTCATACTAGATATAACATAATTGAGATTCCTAAAAAATCTGGAAAATTAAGGGTAATTCACGCACCTGACTCACATCTTAAACAATTACAAAAAAATTTAGCTGTACAACTTACAGAGCTATTTGAACAAAAAAATACTGGTAAACCTTCTTTTTCATTTGCTTATAGGAGAAATAATAAGGAAGAAAAATTTGGTATTTACTTTAATGCAAAAAGACATAGAAATCGAAAGTTAGTCATTAATATTGATTTAAAAGATTTTTTTCATACCATTGAGTTCAAAAGAATAGTTGGCTACTTTACAAGAAATAATCATTTTAAATTTCCAATTGATGTTGCTATTGGAATAGCCCAAATAGCATGTTACAAAGATCCCAAAACAGGAAAAGTATTTTTACCCCAAGGAAGTCCTGTATCACCTATTATTTCTAATTTAATAACTGAAATACTTGATGCAAAAATTACAAAATTAGCCATACAATATAAATTTTATTACTCAAGATATGCTGATGATCTGACTTTATCTTTCGATACAAAAAAATTACCACAAGAAATAATACAGTCCAATGAAAATAATTTTTTTCTAGGTGATAAGATTATTAAAGCTATTAAAAGTAGTGGTTTTAATATCAACAATGATAAAATTTGCTTTAGAACTAATTTTGATCGACAACAAGTCACAGGACTTGTTGTAAATAAAAAAATAAATATACCTAGGAATTACTATAATTTATCTAAAAGTATGGCTTACAATTTTTGTCAATTTGCCACATTTGAGAAATCTTCATTTCATACCTTTTCCAAGAATAACTCAGATAAGGGTAAATCAATTATTGGTATAATGACTTACATCTACAATATAAAAAATGAATATAACAATAGAACTATCAATGCCGAACCGAATATCTATACTGATTTCAAAATGGAGAAACCAAAATCACCAGAGCATTTGTTTTGGTCAAAAAATAGCTTTAATCGCTTATTTTTACATACTTATTTTCAGGAATTTTTTGTTTACAGAAAAAAAATTCATTTACTCTGTGAAGGAAAAACAGACCCTCTTCATTTTAAAAACTATATTTCTACATTAGATAAAAAAATTCAAAATTATTATGAATTTACAGCATTTAATGAAGATAAGTTAACCATATTTCAAAAAGAGTTAAATATTCGCTCTGGCACACCTAATTTAAAACGATTCATTGATATTTATTCAACATTATATGTTTCTAAACTATCATTTTTGAATCCAACAATAATAATTGTAGATAATGACAAAGCTGGTAATGAAGTCTTTCAATGTGGAGTTGGTCGCTACAACAAGACAAGTCAACATGGGAAAACTACCATAAATAAACTAGAAGTAGAATATGCATATATTTGTAAAAATCTTTTTATCCTAAAACTTCCTAAAATTTTAAAAGATACAACCATCGAGGACTTATACGAACCATCTGTTACTTCAACTTTACTAAATGGAAAATCTTTCACTAAAGATAATAATTATGACTCCAATTTATATTATGGAAAAGTTGAGCTTTTAAGAAATGTCATAAAAAAGAATAAACTTTCTATAAATTATAAAAACTTCGAAACGATGCTTGAGGCAATTGATCGATTATTTTTAATGAACTTATATTTAAACTTAACTAACTCTATCAAATAAATCCTCAGTTTTTATTTATTAACAAAGTAATTACCATCGACTTATTTTAATTTTTGCGCAAACAACGTCGTAAAATGCTGCTTAATCCGATTACCTTGCTCATCGACCCGATGCAACTCCCCGACATTTTCATTGTATTTCACAATGTTCCAGCCACCATATAGCGCACTTAACTCTCCTGTTTTAAACGCAAATGGAAAGTCAGGCTGCGCAGGAATATCATCGGTATCCATCGCACAGACAATCAGGTTATAACCGCCCGGCACTGTCGCCTGCTGCATCTGTGCAATAAGTGGTGGAATGGTATCGGCCTGCAGGAACATCATCACCACTGTACAGTAAATGAAGTCATATTGACCCTGAATACTGGTGTCAAGATTTAAATCCCGTTGCTGAACCTGAATATTCCCGATTTCTTCATTCTGAATGATCTGTCTTAAGGTCTGTAGACTATTTTCATTCACATCCCAGGCGTCGACTTCAAAACTGTTCTGACTCAAATACAACGAATTGCGGCCTGAACCACAACCGACATCCAGCGCACGACCACCCTTTAAATACGGCATAGCCGCCAGAATTTCCGAATGGGTCGGGCTTAGCTGATATTTCTTAGTGAAGTAATCCTCAGGTTTGCAGTAAAAACGCAGCTGACATTCTGCATCTTCACTAGCCGCAACGATCTTATGCCAGACCTGTGGCTCAATGAACGGCGGTTGCTGCTCTGGCGTAAATACATGTTCAGACTGTACATGACCTGACGGATCCAGCATGGCAAAATGCAGCTCACCTTTGAGCACAGTCAGCTTTGCCCAAGTGCCTGCTTTGGTATTGTGTGGCTGCTTGAACCCTTGTGGGATAGCTTGCTGCGTCCAGACCGGAAATTCTTTATAACATTTCAATTGTTGCATAAAAGATTGTGCTCCCTATTCTCGCTTTCCGTCTGCAAACATGCTTCTGGATATTCATTTTTCTTAAGCATAGCTGGTTCTCTTACCAATGAGAACTGGCACATCTTTGATGTAAGCAATGCAACAAGACTAATTCTGACAGAAAAACATCATGTCATTTAGAGATAAGAAATCATAAGATCCTTATACTTAGAGTTTGTTCTCTGCCTCTTTAAGTGCCTGCTGATCCACTTGAGTCATTTGCTGATTGAGCTGCACTATTTCCTGATACAGCTTATTGAATTGCTTTAAGGGTGCATCTTCATAGAACATAAAGGTCTGGTTTTTCTTTTCCCATTTATTGTTTTTCAGCACCAGAAATAGCTGGTCTGCTTTGGCCAGACTCTGTTTTTCAATTTCAAAAATTGCATGGGCATTATCCTGCTGCTGATTGGCTTTCAGATTATCTGCCAGCTGCTGACGATAGCGGTTTTTAATGTCCAGCTGTTTCACCTGCTCTAACTGCTGGGTTGCCCGCTGTTGAATTGTCTGTTCATAACCATCGACAATTTCATGCACACGCTTCAGCATGGCTTCGGTTTCTTTATAGTCTTGGGCTTGATCTTTGGCTAAACGGTCAATGTCCAGAAAACGATCCCAGTCCGCTGCTTTGAGGTCACGTAAATACTGATTGCGAGCCTCGGCACGATCACGCATCTGACCCAGAATAAATTGGGCCATCACGGCATAATCCCCATCCAGACGATCATCTTCCAGATCAATCTGAATCGGTTTAGACCAATCCTGTGCCTGTTGCAAAATAGATCCAGTTTTTTCTTCCAGTACCGTTTCATATTCTTGCAAATCGGCCTGCTGTTTCTGCTCTACAGAATTTTGATAAAATAACCAGATCAAAATTGCCAGTACCACTCCAGCGATAATCATAAAAACACGGGGCATCTACACGCTCCAGGTCTGTCATCCAGATCTTGTTGATTTTTTACACTATGCTTATTTTTCCAGCATAATTCAAGACATAGAGCTTTTCACATTTGTGAACGTGCTTCCTCAATACTGAAAAAATGAATCCAGTAAAAAGCCTGAAGAAAGGAAATAAGTTTTCAGATTTCCTTTCTTCATGACGTGATCTGGCTATACCGAAACTGACTGACCTGATCAGCCTGACCCATCGGATTGTGTGCTAGCGCGAACCAAAAGGCAGACTGAGCTCAAGCCGATTCGGATCAAACTGCTCCCTGACAATCTGGACATTGGTGGCATTCCGGTCAATACCAAAAGGTTGCAAAATCACATAGATTCCATTTCTTGGATCTGAGGACTGCAAGCCTTGCGCTACTGCCAGTACATATTCCCGGAACACAGTAGGCAGACTGTCCAGATCTGGATTAGGCGCTGCTGCCCCCATGTCAATATTTGCAACGACATCACCATCGACACTATAAGCCTGGATATCGCGTTCAATTTTCATCAGGCGCATCTGCAAAGCCTTACGCTGGCTGGCACCTTCCTGATAAGGCGTGATTTCAGTTACAGCCCGCATTTCAGGCTCTGCCATGACAGTTAAGGTGGGAAGTATGGTTGCTTCAGAATGAGCAGGAGCTGCATGACTCAGTACAGGGAGAGTAAAAGCAGTACAGGTCAGCATCAGGCCCAAGCTTTGAATGGATTTTAGGAGATTCATCTTATTACCCCTCGGTTGGAAAAGGGAAAGCGTCAGATTAAATCTTACAAGTAATACAGCTTCTTATTGTTAAGTTTGATAAACGGTCAATCGGACCCATTACACCCTCATAAAGCCAACCAGCAAATCAGGAACAAAGCTCCTAAAAAATATGAATTATTCAGAAGTTAGATTTAAAAAAGCAAAAATCCCCAATATGGGGATTGATTTGCATTACTGGCTCATCCTTTAAGGAGATCTTGGAAATTGCGCTACAGGAGATGGATTGTTGTAGTTTTCTAATAAGCCCAAATTTACCTTGTCCAGATTAATCTGTAGTTGAAGACCACGCCCTGGCTGCATGCTGCTGCTTCGATCGATCCCGACATTCTCCAGCAGTGTATACAGCCCTTGGGTTGGATCACCAGATTGTAAGCCTTGGGCAATGGTCATCACATACTGTTGCAGTGCAGGTGACAGCAAACTCAAATCTGGAGCTTGGGTCGGCTTGATATCAAGGTTTGCCAGCACATTTGGATTGACCATGAAATTTTCTGCATCTTTGGTTCCCCGGATTACCTGATGCTGTAAGGCAAGACGATTGGCTTCATTCTCAATAAATGGAACATAGCCAGTCTCATTACTCATTTCAGGTTCCGCCATAATGGTCATCGTAGGCAAGGTAAGCACCGGTTTCTGTTCTTCCGCATGCACTGCTATGCTAAATGTACCTAACAGAGCCCCAAATAAAGATGTTTTTAGACTATTCATGGGCTTTCCCCTACTTCAAATTTCACAACCTGAATGCCTTCATCGGTTGCTAAAGTCTGTATTTAATTTAATTATCTATTAGATTACCTTGATTATTTAGAGAACTCATTCTTGCTCAGATGAATGGCAAAACAAGTTAATTCTTAGGCTGAATCAAAAATCACAGGCGAAAAAAAACCTCAAACAATGTTTGAGGTTTTTTCGAATATGGTGGCGAGACCCAGGATCGAACTGGGGACACACGGATTTTCAATCCGTTGCTCTACCAACTGAGCTATCACGCCGATGCGGTGTATTAAGCCGTATCTAGACACATTAGTCAATCGAAATTATGAAAAAAAAAGATTGAGTGTCTGAATTTTGGCCTAAAAAAAATCCCTGATGGGATCAGGGATTGAAAACTTTAAAATCGTTTTGAATATGGTGGCGAGACCCAGGATCGAACTGGGGACACACGGATTTTCAATCCGTTGCTCTACCAACTGAGCTATCACGCCGATGTCGCGTATTAAACAGTTTCAGCTCTTAATCGTCAAGTACATAACGTATAAAAATCATCAAATGTTTACTTTTCCATCGATTTGCGTATTTATACAGCAATATTTTCAGCAAATACCTGACTAATAAAACAAATTGAATCTGGTATTTACAAAAAAAGCAGCCCGAAGGCTGCTTGAAATTATCTGTATCTAAATTTTTTCAAGATTTGCCAGACAGCGGTGAATGGCTCCGCATCCCGGTACAAATGCTTTTACTCCTTTTTCCTCTTCCATGCGGCATGCCTCACTCACCAGCCTTTCTGCAACCCCGCGTCCACGGTTGGCCGGATGCACCACAATGTTTTCCAGGGTTCGACTTTCGCCTTGTCCCGTGCACCAGATGGCGCCGATGATTTTGGTGTTAAATTCTGCGGTATAAAGTAAGGTATACTGTGCAAGGTTTTGCTCTAGATGTTCAATGGCATCTGCCCCATCACTAAATTCAGGGCTAGTGTCATACAGTCGCTCAAGCTGGCTGCGCACTTCGTCGTTTTCTAGAGAAGTATAAGCATGTACGGTAATAGGCATTGATAAACCCTCCTGAGCAATCTAATATGCGGTGACGTCGTCACGGCGAAAATATTTTCTACATCAATCATTTTGACGTATTTGAGGAACGTGTCTATGACAGATCGTATCAGTGAAGTGGTAAGAAATACCAACGAAACCAAAATTCGAGTTCGTTTGAACCTCGATGGTACTGGTCAAGGCACTTTAAACACTGGTATTCCATTTTTAGATCATATGATTGATCAAATCAAGCGACATGGTCTGTTCGATATTGATATTCATTGTGACGGAGATCTGGAAATTGATGACCATCATACCGTAGAAGACTGTGGTATTACCTTAGGTCAAGCGTTCGCTCAGGCTTTGGGTGATAAAAAAGGCCTACGTCGTTATGGACACTTCTATGCGCCGCTTGATGAATCTTTAAGCCGTGTCGTGGTGGATCTGTCTGGCCGTCCGGGTCTGTTTATGGACATTCCATTTACCCGCGCCATGATTGGCCGTTTTGATGTAGACCTGTTCTCTGAGTTTTTCCAGGGCTTTGTCAACCACTCGCTGATGACTGTACACATTGATAACCTGAAAGGTAAAAACAGTCACCACCAGATCGAAAGTGTATTTAAGGCATTTGCCCGTGCACTGCGTATGGCATGTGAAGTTGATCCACGTGCTGCCAATACTGTTGCTTCAACCAAAGGTACCTTGTAATGACCCGTATTGCCCTTCTTGACTATGGCATGGGAAATCTACACTCAGCAGCCAAAGCACTTGAACACGTCGGTGCAACGGTAGATGTGACCAATGATCCAAAACTGATCGCCCAAGCCGACAAAATCGTTTTTCCGGGTGTAGGTGCGATGCGTGACTGTATGCAAGGCATGCATGAAGCCGGAATTGATGAAGTCGTACGTAATGCCGTGTTCAACAAACCGGTATTGGCGATCTGTGTCGGCATGCAGGCCCTGATGCAACGTTCCGAAGAAAATGGCGGTGCGGATGCACTGGGCATTTTTGCCGGTGAAGTCAAACACTTCCCGGAAATGGCAGGTTTAAAAGTGCCGCATATGGGCTGGAACCAGGTACATCAGGCCGATCCAAGCCATCCAATGTGGAAAGACATTGCTCAGGATGCACGTTTCTATTTCGTGCACAGTTACTATGTGGAACCACAAGATCCAAGTATCGTGGCAGCGACCTGTAACTATGGTATTGATTTCTGTACTGCTCTGCATAAAGATAACCTGTTTGCGACTCAGTTCCATCCTGAAAAGAGCCATACTGCAGGCCTTCAATTGCTAAAAAACTTTGTGGATTGGAATATCTAATCCAATACATTCAAAAAGCTCGCATCATGCGGGCTTTTTTATGGGCTACAGCTTAAAATTTTATTTTTGAAAAATAATTCACATCCAAGCTTCCTTCTCTAAGGTATGCTCTATTCAACCCGAATATTCATCAATGGAAGATGCTTTAATCATGGATACCCAGCTTAACGATATTCTGCCGAGTAAAGAGGCAATAGCAAATTTTCCACCTTTTCAAAATATCGCGCCTGAAAATATTGTGGTGATTAACAGCATTCAGCAATGTGAAGCTCTACGCGAAGAACTTGAGCAGATCGCGGTCTTTGGTCTGGACACTGAGTCTAAACCGACCTTCAAGGTTGGTGAAGTGTCCACTGGTCCGCATCTGATTCAGCTGGCCACTCTGGAAAAGGCCTACCTGTTTCAGATGAATGCTGCCATTTGGGATTTTCTGAAACCGATTTTTGCCAATCGAGACCAGATTAAAGTTGGTTTTGGCCTGAAAAATGATGCGCATCTCTTCCGTAAAAGAGGCATTGAGCTAAATAGTGTGATTGAACTGTCAAAGTGCTTTGGTGCGTTCGGCATTAAAAATCCTCTTGGATTAAAAAATGCGATGGCTTTGCTATTTCAGGTGAATTTTCCTAAATCGAAACGGGTTACGACATCGAACTGGGCGAAAAAACATCTCAGTCAGGCACAGATTGAATATGCGGCTGCAGATGCCTATGCACCTTTACTGGTCTTTGAAGAATTGCTGCACCGTGGCTTGGGTCCTAAGGAAGTTCCCAATACTTCACTAAAATTGAAAATTCGCCCGCATTCAAAAATTTGAACAAACAGAAGATCAGTTTTCTAATGAAATATCATTTTGATATCAGACTCCATCAGGAGTATTGCAAAGAATAAAAAAATTGAAGAATAAAATCCTGTCACTCCAGCATATCTTCAGACAGGTTTTCTTTTTTCATACCGTTTAAGAGTTAGAAATTTCGACTTTATTTGCTAAGATGAACTCACTGAAATTCATTCTAAAGATTAAGCAAGGAGCGAAAGCATGCTGATCATCCCTGCAATTGACCTGAAAGATGGCAAATGTGTCCGTTTAAAACAAGGTCGTATGGAAGACGATACCGTATTTTCTGACGATCCGGTGGCAACAGCACAGCATTGGGTAAATGAAGGCGCTCGCCGCTTGCATTTAGTAGATTTAAATGGTGCTTTCGCAGGTACACCGATTCATAAGCCAGTGGTAGAAGCCATTGCCAAATCACAGCCAGAATTGCCTATCCAGATTGGTGGCGGGATCCGCTCGCTGGAAACTATCGAGCATTATCTGGAAGCAGGCGTATCTTTTGTGATTATTGGTACAAAAGCAGTACAAAATCCTGAATTTGTAGAAGAAGCATGCAAAAAATTTGCAGGCCACATTATTGTGGGTATCGATGCCATGAACGGCATGGTGGCAACCGATGGCTGGGCGAATGTGACTGATGTAAAAGCGACTGATCTGGCAAAACGTTTTGCGGATGCAGGCGTGTCTAGTATTGTTTATACCGATATTGCCCGTGATGGCATGATGCAGGGTGTCAACATTGAGCAAACTGTACATCTGGCACAATATTCAGGTCTGCCTGTAATTGCTTCAGGTGGTGTAACCAATATGGATGACGTGCGTAATCTGAAAGATCAGCCTGGCATTTTAGGTGCGATTACCGGTCGTGCGATCTATGAAGGCACTTTAAATCTACGTGAAGCACAATTATTGCTGGATGAACAAGAAGCGCTATAATAGCGTCTGCTGAAAAAGAGGTCTGTGGACCTCTTTTTTTTTATTGTTCAATTTTTTGATCCTCTCTCCCATGTCGACACCTGTTTCCCAAAATCCCTCTACCTGGAGGATGAAAGTTCCTCAATTTGCTCTGATCCTGATTACGATTATCTGGGGCGGCAGTTTTATCACTGTACAATATGGCCTGAATTTTAGTAGTCCGGTGATCTTTGTCGGATTACGTTTTGCAGCAGCGGCAATTGCCGTAACTATGCTGTCCCTGAAGCACTTGAAAGGCATGACACTTAAAGAAGTGGCAGCGGGTGCCATCATCGGGGCTGTAATTGCAATCGGTTATGGAACCCAAACGGTGGGCTTGCAAACGATTAGTAGCAGTGAATCGGCCTTTCTGACTGCGCTGTATGTTCCCTTAGTGCCTCTACTGCTGTGGCTACTGTTCCGTAAAAAACCATATTTCATGACCTGGGTCGGTGCCCTGTTTGCCTTTCTTGGCTTGGTCTTTTTAACCGGTAATGGCTTTGGTGCCATCCAGCTGAATTTTGGTCAGGCGCTGACTTTGCTCGGCTCGATTGCCATTGCGCTTGAGATTATTTTTATCAGTCATTTTGCTCCGAAGGTGAATACCCGGCGTGTCACCGTGTTACAACTCATTTTTGCCTCGCTATTTTGTTTTCTGATGGCACCGATACTGGGTGAATCTCAGTTACCTGGCTTCCACTGGCATCTGGCAGGTATTTTGGTCGGTCTCGGTATTGCCAGTGCCTGTATTCAGCTGGTGATGAACTGGGCACAGGAAATGGTAGATCCTTCTCAAGCTGCGATCATTTATGCCGGTGAACCGATCTGGGCAAGTTTATTTGGACATATGGCGGGAGAACGCTTACCTGCTTTAGCACTTATGGGAGGCTTAATGGTCGTACTTGGAGTAATTGCCAGCGAATGGAAACCAAAATTTTTCAGAAAAGAAAAAATAGAAGAGTTGAAGGAAGATCTTTCCTAAGCTTATGAGCTCCCCCTCTTAGAAAAGGGGGAGTTTTTTATCTAGAGAAATATAGCTAATCTTATTTGGTATACATCGGTCGATTGTCATTCAGACGCATAATGCCGCGAATCGCGCGATAGACAATCCAGATCCAGGAAACAAAGACCACAACCAGACAGAAAGTTGATGCGCCAAAAGCGACGCCTGCAAACAGGTCCGGATCTTCATGGGTAAAGAACAGGAATAGGAATGGCACAAAGGCTACAATATTCCAGAACAGATACCACCAGAAACTGCGGATTTGCCAGGTAAAGTGACTTTCAAAAATCGAACCTCGTACATCCGAGCGCTTCACATAGTTAATAATCAGTGCAATCACTGCCAGCAAGCCACCACTAAAAATGGCCACGATATATAAGATATAAAGAATCAGGGTTAGCGTGCGATTTGAGTCTTTATCAATTGAATAGTTCATCTACGCTCCTGTGGTTGTTTCTAGATATTCAGGCTGTTAAAGGGAGAAATCAGCCATATAATCAAAATGATGTTAAAAGCTATAGTACAAAAATAAATTTGCCGGAAGGGTTGTTTTTGTGTTTTATGACGTAATTTTTGCTGTGCCAGCCAGGCTGCCGGCCATCCTCCTAGAAAAGCTACCAAATGCAGGGTGTTTTCAGGAATACGGCGATTGCCCAGTTGTGCCGCTTCCTTATCCTGGGCATATAGCCAGTAACTGAGGACATTCATCAGGCTCACCAGTAACAGGATCATTCCACTCAACAATCCGGCTAAACTGAGTCCTGCCAGTACCAAAATATAGGCCACAGAAGCAACCTGCATCGGCTGTAGTTTTTCTGGCTGGCTTCGGCCTGATGTTTTAGTTTTTGTTTTTGCCGTTTTGGTTTGTGATGCTTTCAGGTACATAACCTGCTGGGCACGATAACGTCCCTGCTCATCTAGAATCACCAGATAATCTAGCGCACAACCAACAATTGGCCGTGGACCGGGACGGGCAAAATCTTTGATATGCAAAAACACGCGATCTTTGGCCGGATCATTGGGCTGAATAAAGCCATAGCCTTTGTCATCAAACCATTCTACCAAACGTCCCTGATCGCGCATTTTGCCTGTTCCTGTTTATTTTTAATTTAAGCTGTCACAAATTTTAAACGTTCAATCAGCATGTTACGCATCTCTTCCGGATTTTTTTGCAGAATATCTTCACCGGTGCGGCCTTCAGCAGCATTTTTCTGTGCCACCTGTAAACGCATCATCCAGAAACGGCCCGCAGCCATTGCCAGGTAAAGCTCCAGACATGATTTTTCATCCTCAGTCAATGGACGCACAGTTTCATAGGCTTTTAAAAAGGCATTGGCCTTTTCTTCATTTAAAGTAACTTCCGGATAATTGGTACAGAAGTCATTTAAAGTAATTGCAATATCAAACAGGAATTCATCTTTATTCAGCTCGTAAAAGTCCAGAATACCTTTCAGTTGGTCACCCTCAAACAGGGTATTGTCACGGAACAGATCCGAATGGATAAAGCCACGTGGACGATCCGGATATACTGCGGTTAAAGCTTCATACAGGCCCAGAAGTTTACCCAGTAAGACTTTATCTGCTGCGTTCAGACTCGGTTTAATTTCCTGTGCTACGTTATACCAGTAGGCATGGTCACGGACAAAGGCGCGCTCAAGTTTAAAATCTTTCAGTGCGACATGCATTTTGGCCTGAGCAATGGCAATCGCTTCCGCCTGCGCGACGGTAGATGGCATTGGATGCTCGCCCATCATGCGTGGCGCAATTTGTGCCGGTTTATTTTTTAGTGTGTGAATGGCTTTGCTTGAGTGGGATAAAGGCACCGGTACGGCGAGACCTGCCTGCCCCAAATGCTGCAAGACCGGCACCAGTTCTCCGGCGGCCTGTTCATCCATATCTTCAAAAACGGTCAGCACATATTGCTGGTTTTCGCAGACCAGAAAATAGTTCGTATTCTGGATACCTCCTTGAATGGGAATCAGATCAATCACCTCAAGTCCATAAGGTGCTGCGAAATCCTGAACTTCCTTTAAAGTCAAAGTGGTATAAACCGACATAGAAAACCTGCGAAAAAACTTACATATTTTTGCTAGAATACCGTTTCCATCTACCAAGGTGTAGCGCTTGCGTGGGTGAGTTTCATAATCGGCTGTAATAATTGGAAAAATTTATGCTAGCTAAACGTATTATTCCTTGTCTGGATGTCGACAACGGTCGCGTAGTCAAGGGTGTTCAGTTCCTTGATATTCGTGATGCGGGTGACCCGGTAGAAGTGGCACGCCGTTATAATGAACAAGGTGCCGATGAAATTACTTTCCTTGATATTACCGCTACACATCATGGACGCGACACCACTTACCGTACCGTTGAGCGTATGGCTGAATCTGTATTCGTACCGCTTACCGTAGGCGGTGGCGTGCGTAAAGTCGAAGATATTCGTCTACTATTAAATGCAGGTGCGGATAAAGTCAGCATCAACTCGGCAGCCGTCTTCAACCCTGAGTTTGTACAGGAAGCCTCACAGCGTTTTGGCGCGCAATGTATCGTGGTAGCGATTGATGCCAAAAAAACTGGCGAGAATAAATGGGAAATCTTTACCCACGGCGGACGCAAACCGACCGGCATTGATGCCCTGGAATGGGCAGAAAAAATGGCCAGCTACGGCGCAGGCGAACTGTTAATTACCTCTATGGATGCCGATGGCACCAAAGCAGGTTATGACATTCCACTCATGCGTGCTATCAATGACCGCGTCACTGTACCAACGATTGCCTCTGGTGGCGTAGGCAACTTGCAGCATCTGGCTGACGGGATTATCCATGGTGGTGCTGATGCAGTACTTGCCGCCTCTATTTTCCACTTTGGCCAGCATACCATTCCTGAGGCCAAGGCTTATCTAGCTGCTCAAGGTATTGAAATGCGTCTTTAAACGACAGCCTTCAAATGAAAAAGAGCGTGAATATCACGCTCTTTTTTTATGCATTATTCTTAGAAATCATTTAAATTCTGGACAAAAAAAAGGAGTCTTGCGACTCCCTATAAAAACCAAGAAGAACTACAGCACTTGGTATCTTTGACATTTACAATATAACTCAATCTGTATGCAGGTTGATAAGACTTTCAATCATCAACAGACGCAAATATAGGTGAAATCCTGAGCGCAATATTGACAATATATGCAGAATTTATTGACAAATCACGACAGGGTTAACCAAAGTGAGAAATGGTTAACATTTTATGTGGCAGATTACTCGAAATTTAAGTTATTTAATCACGATCTTTAGCCCATTTAGCCGGGAAATAACGCTGGGTTAAGTGGGTTAAGCGCATAGAGATCTGTTCCGGCAAGACAATACCAAGGGGATTTTTTTCCTGTAAATCTGCTGAGGAAATCACCCGGGTTCCCATCAAATAATCAAACCAGGGCTTGGTTACACACCAGTTGGCGTCTTGGTTACTATTCATATGGTGATCATAATGCCAGGGAATTTTTTTTCTGGCCCATTCTGGCTCCAGATGTGCTCGCCGATGCATATAGAAATAATTGCCTGCACTATACAGCGTGGCCAAAAACATACCTTTGGACAAGGGATAAAAAGCCAGCCCGAATACGCTTGCTGCGACGGCCAGTGAACCGATTTCATTGCGGATTCGCCAGTTTTTCAAACCTTCCACATAGGCATAATCAGAAAATCTGGTCTTGCGAACTTCACGATGATGTTCCCAATGTGAACGCATGCTGTCCGGCACTGGGCTATAACGCGTCTGCCCTGCCCGATGCGTACCATGCAGCACATATTTATGCGCAAACCATTCAAAGCCATTGGCTACGACCAGTCCTGCTAGAAAGCCTTTCCACATGATCTTTTCCTCCCTGTTTGTTTACACTATAGGTCAAACAAAGGGCTAGATATTGACCGATAATTTCAATATCATTGACAAAAAACGACAGAACAAAAGAATTAAAAAATGCACGTTCCCCAAGATTATGTCGGTTCGGTATATGGTGGTTTAGGACATTTGCTTTTGGACTATTACCAGCTCAAACAACTGGACATCCCCAAGAAATTATTTGCGATCCAGAACCTGGAGCGTTTTGATTATATTCTCTGGCGCGATCTGCTCAGCCAGCTGGATCAGGAGTTGCAGCGGCCAGCACTCGGCCTGGAAATCGCGCAACTGGTGCAGGCCAAACATCTGGGTATTATTGGCTATCTGGCATTATCCAGTGAAACGCTGGGCGAAGCCTTTATGCGTTATCATGACTATCATCGCCTGATCTATGATGGCAGTCCTTTACAGGTCAGTCTGGATCGAGATTACCTGTCCATTTCCTGGAGCGAGATTCCGTTTAAAGTGAGTACGCAACTCACAGATGAGATTGCTATCGCGCTCATGACAGAATTTATTCGCTCAAGCATTCTTGACCAGCATCAACTGCATCTGCATGAAGTCCATTTTCAACATCCGGTCAATAAAAATATTGCGGTCTATGAACAGTATTTCCGCTGCAAGGTCCGTTTTGGTCAGGCCAGAAACCAGGTACTGATTCCTGTGAGTGAAATGTCTACGCCTTTAAAGAAAGGCGATCAGACCTTACAGAAATTACTGATGCAACAGGCAGAAGCGGTGCTGGAAAAACTTCCGAACTCCACCCAGATTGATCAGCGCTTGCAACAGGCGATTCTGGTGGGTCTGCAGAAAAATATGTTCCAGATTGAACATATCGCCAAACAGATGAATTTTTCTGTACGTCAGCTACAACGTTACCTGCAAAAACAGGGTCAGACCTATCAGCAGCGTATGCAGGAAATCCGCTGCATGATGGCCATGCAATATCTGAAAGACCCTCATCTGAGTCTGCAGGAAA
Source organism: Acinetobacter sp. YH12043 (assembly GCF_013419915.1). Classification (NCBI taxonomy): domain Bacteria; kingdom Pseudomonadati; phylum Pseudomonadota; class Gammaproteobacteria; order Moraxellales; family Moraxellaceae; genus Acinetobacter; species Acinetobacter sp. YH12043. The sequence goes on along the minus strand of NZ_VOZD01000001.1, from coordinate 27,950 downwards.
TCAGCATGCTGCTTGGCTATTCTGAGCAGAGCGCATTTCAGCGTGCCTTCAAGCAGTGGACGGCTCAAACACCACAACAATGGCGCTCAGAATATCTAAAAACCCAGGTGCAGGAAAAATTTCTGGACTATCCTGCTACCGCAGAGATTAATGTCCCATATCAGATTTAAAAGTTTGAATAAAATAAAAAAGCTCCTCATCAAAGGAGCTTTTTTCTAGCCAGAATAGTGATTAAGAAATTTCTATAAAAATGGATTTTCAATTTCATCTGCATCATTGCGTTCAATTTTTTCTGGCAGATCCGGTGTTTCTTCGAGCTGCTGCACAATATCATTTAACAGTGCCTGCAAAACTTTGGCCGCCTTGAGACCAGCCTGGTCTTTAGTAATTTGCAGATTGCCATACAGACTGACACAGTCCAGATCATTCTCAACTGTCAGATCATGAATCGCATGCGATTCGGTTCCATTTTCAAATGCTTTAAACATTAATTTCTACTCTGTTTTATTATTTTTACTCACCTGTCTTCAGCATGCTACCTGAAGCCTGCTTTTTACAGCAAGCTCCTTTTCACTATTTCAGCAGCTGCAGGATGTATTGCAACAAGGCCTCAATCAGCTGTTTAACAATCGTATCCTGAGTATCATGATCGATCCCGCTCTTATTAACTGATGAGCTGGTATTGCTTGTACTGGCCGAACTTGAAGCCGACGGTTTGAACTCACGCTGCAGTTTTTCCAGATCTTCTTTCGGCACATCTTCAGCACACTGGCTTTCTGCATCCCAATTCGAATAGGCAATTTTCTGGTTGGCCTTCACAGCATTTGCAGTCAGTGGCAGATGATAGGTATTGCGTTTCTGTTCTTCAGTTAACTGAGGAAACAGGTTAATGCCAAGCTGCTCTTCCAGATAGCAGACACTGACAATGCGAACCTTGAGCGAATTATCATTAGGTGCATAGTAGGCACCAATGGCACCAGTTTTCGGCATGTAGATCGCTTTATACACGGCAGTTGGTACAATTACACCCTTGCCAATAGTTTTCAGCTTTTTGGCAGCAAAGACCGGCCCGGTCACTACATATACGTCCTGCTTCTGCTTGGTCACAATGGCACGGGTTGCTTCTTCCAGCTCACGCCAAACCTGCTGATTGTTCTTTGGTGCCTGCGGGACCATATTGGCCAGCGAGAAACTGTCAGACTGTGAAGCTTTATTTTGCATATCTGCATTTGGCGCCATATGGCCACGGTCATAGCCTGAACCACGGTAGTCAGCCAAAGTCGCACGATGAGCAGCATTTAGTCGTGTTTCTTCATGGAAGTTGTCTTCACGTGGAATTTTCTGGCTCAGACGCTTCGGTGTTAAGGCCTCCGCCACCCAAAGTGGCGTTTTGGATACCCCAGAATAACCCACATTAAAGCCATTAAAACACAGTGAATAACTGTCTTTTTTCAGGCTGTCTTTCATTAAGTAAGGCGGGATGTCCCGGTAAAACTGTTCCAGACAGCTCGAATTCGATGTAGACGGCAAAGAAATCCACTGACTGATTTTTTCCTGGCCAAACGCAATCGCAAAACTCCCGGAAGCGACCATTGCCAGGATCACTTTCACGCTATTTTCATTAAAAAACTGAAAAACTGAATTCTTCGACTTACGCTGCTTCTTTGCCATGCTACACGTGCTTTTAAGATCAAAATCGGGGATTTTGCGAGCTTAACAAGCCATGTATATGAAGTATATCTTACCCTCTTTATTTGCCTAATAATTACACAATCTACCCCTATATTCTTAAATCTTGTAACAAAGTGTCGTTTTTTTAGTGAGCTTTCAGCGCGGTTTTTTAACCTTTAAGTAGCTTTGATTGTGACCTCGTCTTGAGTGTGCAAAGCTATTTGACTACTCAAATTACGTACAATTATTAGCAATGGAGTTAATTTATGAATTCCAAACTATCTAAGTTATTAGGTCTCGGAATATTTACAAGTGTGATCAGTGCCGGCGCATTCGCTGAGCCTCCTGTACAAGCGGGTGAAACACTTGAAAGCTTATCTAAAGCTAAAATTAGTACCACTGTAAATGGTCAGCAAGCCTCACTGGAAAGCCTGGTGAATTCTGGACAGATCCGTCTGGTAAACCAGCCAATGTCTGCACCCGCTCAGCCAGGCCAACAGCCACAACAATCAATGCCAAATCAGCCAATGCCAACACCAGGCATGCCTGATGCACCTGTTGCACAACCAGAAATGCCGGATACCAATCCAGCTCCAGCCAATCTTGAGTCTGAACCAGCAGCGCCTGCTACAGAACAGGAAATGACTATGGGTGAAGCTGTAGAGCAACCAGTTCTTGAAGAACAGCAAGCTGCTGCACCTGAAGCAGCTGCGATGACTGAGCAAACTGAAATTGCAGTAGAAGCTGAAGCTGATCCTGCGGTAGATGCACCTTTAAACGCCGCCCCTGAAATGCCGGCTGAGACAGAAGCAACAGAACAATAATTTGTTATAAAGCTTTCTAAATTTCTCTCCCCTAAAAAACCAGAGCCTCGCTCTGGTTTTTTTATTTTTACATCTCGATCTGGCTACCCAGTTCAACTACCCGGTTGGTCGGAATCTGGTAGAAGTCGCTGACCGGACTGGTATTACGCTGCATGGAAACAAACAGTTTTTCCCGCCAAGGTGCCATTCCCTCTCCCACCGTATGCATAATCCGTTCCCGGGAGATAAAGAAACTAATCTGCATCAGGTCATATTCAAAGCCCCATTCTGCATACGCATGCTGCAATGCTTCCGGAATATTGGGCTGATCCTTAAACCCGTAATACATTGTCACTCGATAAAAATGCTCACTGAGTTTTTCCAATTTAATCCGTTCTTCATCGCCTACAAAAGGAATATCTCGGGTAATAACCGTCACTAGAATATTGCGCTCATGTAGCACCTTGTTGTGCTTGATATTGTGCAACATCGCATGCGGCACAATGGTCGGAGTTCCGGTCAGGAAAATCGCTTCACCCGGCACAAACTTGGTGCCTCCCCCAATTGAGATACTCTTAATAAACAGGTCAATTGGTAGCGCATCTTTTTCCAGACGGTTCAAGACCAGTGCACGACCATCTTTCCAGGTCATCAGAATCGTAAATAATGCCGCCCCGAGCAGGATCGGCACCCAGCCACCTGATGCAATTTTTAAAGAAGTTGAGGCTACAAAAACTAGATCCAGCATCAGGAATGGTGTGGCAAATAACACTACTTTCCAGATTGGCCAGCGCCAGAAACCATAAGCCAGAATGCTGATTAAAATGGTACCACACAGCATAGTCATGGTGACTGCGACCCCATAAGCACTCGCTAAGCGGGCGCTATTTTCAAAGAGTAAAATCAGAATCACTACAGAAATAAACAGCATCCAGTTAATGAAGGGCAGATAAATCTGGCCACGCTCTTCGGCTGAGGTATGTTTTACACTCAGGCGTGGCAAATAACGCAGTTGAATGGCCTGATTCACCATGGAGAATACCCCGGTAATGACGGCCTGTGAGGCGATCACAGCAGCTGCTGTGGCCAAACCAATCATTGGATATAAGCCCCATTCCGGAAGCAGCATATAAAAAGGATTTTCCAGTGCTTCAGGACGGCGCAGCAATAATGCCCCTTGTCCAGCATAATTGAGCAACAAACATGGCAATACGATAATGAACCAAGCCAGACGAATCGGCAGACGACCAAAATGCCCCATATCGGCATAAATGGCTTCACCACCAGTCATGGTCAGAATCACGGCGCCCATGGTCAAGAAGGCTACAAAAGGCTGATCGACCACAAAATGATAGGCCCAGTATGGATTCACCATAGCCAGTACTGTCGGGGTCTGAATAATACTCCACAAACCGAAACCACCAATTGACAGGAACCAGAGTAAGGTCAACGGACCAAAAAATTTGCCCATGGTTCCAGTACCATGACGTTGTACCAGAAAGAGTCCCGCAATAATCCCGATCGATAGAGGTTCTAACCATTGATTAAACACAGGTGTGGCTATACTCAGCCCTTCAACCGCAGATAACACAGAAATTGCCGGGGTAATGATCCCGTCACCAAAAAACAGCGATGCCCCAATAAAGCCGAGCGCAATCAGGTAAATTTTCTTGTCATCAGAAATGCGTGTGGTTCGCAAATTGAGAGCCAGCAAGGACATGATTCCGCCCTCACCGTTGTTATCGGCACGCATGATAATAGTGACGTATTTGAAGCTCACCGTCAGCATGATGCACCAGAAGATCAAGGACAAAATGCCCAACACCGAAGCTTCACTAATGGCAAGGTGCGACGTCAGGAAACATTGGCGTAGTGCATACAATGGACTGGTTCCAATATCTCCAAAAACAACCCCAAGCGCAGCCAGCGTAATTACCGGGAGAGCTGCTTTCTGTGCAGTGCTTTGCATATATCGTCTTCGTTTTTAACAAGCATTTTTGCGAATCATAGCATTGCGCTCAAAGTTTTTCCGCAAATCAATTGTTTCAAGCTTGGCAGACTGGCTTTTTTTCTATATCATCCACGGCCATGGTGAGGTGTCCGAGTGGCTGAAGGAGCACGCCTGGAAAGTGTGTATACGTTTATAGCGTATCGAGGGTTCGAATCCCTCTCTCACCGCCAAATATCATTATCATGTCGCCACATGATGTCTCAAAAGGTTTAAATCTAAAGGGTTTAAGCCTTTTTTGTTGCCGAAATTATTAGGGAATGGATTAAAAATAAAAGAATAACTATACAAGTTACATAAATGATGCCGGATGGCTGTTGAATGACACTGAGGAATATTCGAGCATGATCCTATCTTGGTAAAAAATGATGGATCGCTATGAAAGATGATGAAAAACCCCTAAATTTTGATGATGATAATGAGCCTCTGGATTTCGAAGATGAGGAGTTCACTGACGATAAAAAAGAGGATGAAATGTACAATCCGATCACCAAAGATGGATCAAGTGTAGATCCTGCGGATGATGGCACACGTCATCTTCGTCCTGAAGATGGTGATCCGCTAGAAGTCGAGCCTTAAGCCCTAGCCCAATTTTATATTGGGCTTTTTTTATAGTCTAAAACCTTAAAAGTGAGCATCTTGGACAGATGAATTGAAAAAGGATAATTCATTTTACTGGTTATTTTTGAGATGAGTATTGCTTGCCTTTTCTTTTGATAGATTTAAAGATGTAAGGATATAGGTTGAGATATATTGAAATAAATTCTCTGGATAAAACCATGATATATCCATTTTTATTAATTTCTTAACTTTATGTTCTTCTTTTAGTTTATTTATATGATGGAGACAAAAACTGGCATAAAAATAGCTTAATTTAATTGTCATCATCGCTATGTTATGGTGGAATCAAAACAGGATAAAAGGAGAATAAAAACCTAAAGATAGAAAACGTTATTGCTTGAGTCTTCCTTATTTGGGTTAGAAAAAAGTGGAAACACTGCTATTCGGAGAGTGGACATGAATAACAGCGCAAACTACATGAAACAGATAAAAAATGCCAAACGCGGTGGTTATACCCCGACCATTGCCAAAGACGTCAACAAACATAAGATTCAAAAAGCCCTAAAATTAATTGAACAGTGGAGAAGTCTTGCTCAAGAACTCAAACCTCAAATGCAGTTTGATATGGCCTTTACTTTAGAGGAATGCGCACAAGACCTGGATCGGATACTCAAAAGCAGATAATTCCCTTTTAACTCACTCATAATAGATTTTAAATATCAACCCCTTATCCTTGCCCATATCACTGATATGGGCAATTTCATGATTTAAATGTAGATGCCTGAGTGAAGATGATTCAATGATCAGCAATAAAAAATTGGTTATAAGATTGAACGGTTATTTTTTGGCTTGCGCCCTTAAGAAAAATCTGTAAAATGCACTCCACAACGCCGGCATAGCTCAGTTGGTAGAGCAACTGACTTGTAATCAGTAGGTCCACAGTTCGAATCCGTGTGCCGGCACCATTTTCTTAGCCTCGCTTTTTAGTGAGGCTTTGATGTTTCTGGGTTTGGCATTTTTATATAGCTGTTTTTTGCCTTGAATACTCAGATCGCCTGTGCCGTCACCTGCACATATCTTACAATCCCATCCTGATATAACTTCTGACAAAGCTTTGCCGTCATCTGGATTTTAAACTGATCCAGTCTTTTGCCTTTTTGTTTCAATTTCTTTGTATTTAAATTCTGATTTACATAATCAGCAAAACCTGAAAATACCGCTTCGGACAGATCTTCAATCTGAATATTCTTAAATTCAAAATTTTCCAAACAATGATAAAGCTCATTTTTCAACATCAGGTTTTTTAAATTGACATCGGCGGATGTCAGCAGAAACTGATATTTACGCTTTTGCAGCGCATTCAAGCTGTTCCATTTTTCAGACAAGATCAGATGATGAAAGCCAATCCGTGCATTGGTGTTCAAAACACTGCGTACCTGATCTAGAAGTTCGGGAACGGAACTATGATAGGCAGCATCCAGACATAGCACCACATCAAAGCGCTGGGAAAAATGCATGTCTTTTAAACGCAGGAAAGAAGCCGGATAGATGGCATTGAGATTAGGTAAATGTTGCTGAATATTCGCCACACAAGCAGGCTGAAGTTCTACACCGGCCAGATATTGCACCTGATAGTGTTGCTGCCAGTGCAACAGGCTGGCACCCTGTCCACAGCCCAGATCCAGCAATTTATCCTTTGAATTTAAACCGACCATTTCTGCCAAATGGTCGGCCAAAGTTCGACAGGCAGCTACATAATCCTGCTGCCCTTCCCGCCAATAACCCAGATTGCTCCAGGGCAACTGCGACTGGTCTCCCAGCAACGAAGCATCAATTGCATATTTATGTTGAGGAAGACGCTGACGAAGTGCCTGAAACCATTGCATCAATCAATAACCGAGTTGGGGTGCTACCTCGATCTTAGGTTTAAGTCCTTCAAATGGCAACGGTGCTCCCATAATTGCAGCAATTTTCATGGCAGAAGTCACTGCAGATTCCAAGATTGGTAAACCGTCCGATGACCATGAGCCGCAGTAGAACACTTTACGGTTCATTTCCAGATGACGATGCTGTAATTCTTTATTGAGGGCGATGGTATTAGCATCCACCACCGCACGGGTCAAGGTCACTGATGAAATCACTTTTTTCGGATCAATCTCAGTCACAGGACGCCAGGTCTGGAATACTGGTGATTTACCCACCAGACTCGGTTCAACCGCATTCAGCCAAACCGTAAATTGCTGACGGGTAAACTTGCGATCCATCATATAGCTGAGTACAGCCCAATCCTTACGTTTCGGTGGCATCACGCTGCTATCGCGGTGAATGACCAATTCACCCTGTTCAAATTTGAATTTCTTTAACAGCTCGATATCACGGCCAAACTGTTCATGATCCAGGAATTCATCAATATGATTGGTTGGTGTCGCCACAACCACACGATCAAAGGTTTTCGACAGACCAGCTGCATTTTCTACCAGTACTTTGTCGCCCTGCTCTTTTACCGAAACGATCGGCGCACCACTTTCAATGTGAATGCCTTCAATCAGCTTGTCTACCAAAGCCGGAGTACCGCCCTGCATACGTAATAAGGCATCACCATCCGTTAGCTGACGCAGGAAAATCAATAAAGGTTTGGCTGGCCATTCACCAATGGTTTTTGGATTACAGGTACAGATGGTATACAGCACCGGCATCACCGCACCATGCCAGAACACTTCTTCAATCTCATTGCGATTGATAAATTCTGCCAGGCTGATGTCCTGATTTTTGGATTTAAAGAATTTTGCCAAGGCTGTTTTGAGTTGCAGCAAACCTTTAACCAGACGCCAGCCATATTGCTGGATGCCTTTGCGGTTATTGATAATCGGAATATTGCCAATCCGGCTACGTGACGTGGTTAGCCAGGTTTCTACCCGGTCTTCAAACAGCCAGCTACAGGCCATATAGGTACGTACCGGGTAAGTTTTAATGCCCAGATGAGTCGCCAGACTTAAGGTATTTTTCCACAGATAAGGATTCATCACACGTAAAGGTGCGTCAATGAGGCCTCCTTCAAATTCGAGACTATGACTGTCCATGCCGCGACCTTGAAGCGCTTCAAAAATAGTAATGCGATGTCCTGCGTCCTGAAGAATTCTGGCAGTAGCCAGTCCAGCCATGCCACTACCAATTACTGCGATATCCAATCTGATCATCCGTCATTGAAAAACTAAAAGAAATTATGAACCATGCTTTCGGCAAATAGGTTATTAAAATCTTCCAGAATACTTTTTTTTCGTAAGTCTGAGTTAACGTAACTTTACAAATAAATTACATTTTTTGAATAGCAAAAAACGTCTTTATATAGAGTAACTTAAACCGCCATTATATTTAAATATTTAAAAATAAATCTTTAAAAAACAAATGATTTAATTAACCGATTTTTTAATCATCGGTTTACAAAGACCGCAAAACACTCTATAATATGCAGCACAAGAAAGAGATAAATTCATAGAGATAAACAAAATGAATTTATCCAAGAAACTCGTAAAAACGACAAGAAATTCCAGCGCATTAGAAAAAAAAGCCTCTGCTTGTGCAGAGGCTTCTTTGTTTTAAGACTGACTGTATTATTCGGCCTGTACCGCGATTTCACCAAATTTACCCTGATTAAAATCTTGAAATGCCTGAATAATTTCTTCCTTGGTATTCATTACAAATGGGCCATAGCCTTGAATAGGTTCATTCAGCGGCTCACCGGTCAAAAGCAAAAATTTAGTGTCCTGATCGGCCTGTAGCTGAATTTCAGGATCATCATCGCGCGCAAACATCACAATAGAGCTATCCAGGACTTTTTGACTGCCATTTACCACCAGCTCACCCGCCAGTACAACCAGCAAAGCATTATGTCCGGTAGGTACATGCAACGTAGTTTCATACTCCGCTTTTAGCTCGCCATCCCAGACATTCACCGGACTAAAGGTATGCGCAGGGCCATGATGACCTCCGAATTCTCCGGCAATCACCCGGATATGTCCTGCACCTTCATCCATTTCAATCCGTGGAATCTCAGCTGCAGTAATGGCCTGATAACGTGGCGCGGTCATTTTGTCTTTGGCTGGCAAGTTGACCCAGAGTTGAACCATTTCAAACAGGCCGCCCTTTTGCGCAAAATCTGGAGAATGAAATTCTTCATGCACCACCCCTGCACCCGCTGTCATCCACTGCACATCGCTGGTCTGAATCGTACCGCCACCGCCACTGGAGTCCTGGTGGGTCACTGCACCCTGATAAGCCAAGGTTACAGTTTCAAAACCACGATGCGGATGTGAACCTACACCATGCTGCTCAGTGGTTGGCGCAAAGTGATACGGCGCTGCATAATCCAGCAATAAAAATGGACTAATGGCCTGCCCCAAACGGTCATAAGAAAACAGGTTTTTCACCGGGAAGCCGTCACCAACCCAGTGCATGTTTTGATTACGGTAAACACCAATAATTTTTTTCATCTTTTACTCCTATACACAATAGGATGAACATGCAGCCATTTTAAGCTTTATCAGCAGTCATCAATACCGTACTTCTAGAATGCAGTATTTCAAATATAAGACGGTTCGACTCTTAGATTTCTGTGTAGCTACTTATAACTTTAGCTTTGCTATAAGACGTTAATTTAGGTAGTCATGAGCAGTAGATAATAAAAAACCCAGCGCTGAGGGCTGGGTTTTTTAATTTCGATAAAGTGTTATCGAATTAGATTTTACCGACCAGGTCGATTGAAGGAGCAAGAGTCGCTTCACCTTCTTTCCATTTTGCAGGACATACTTCACCTGGGTGAGCGTGTACATATTGAGCCGCTTTTACTTTACGAAGCAGTTCTTGCGCGTCACGACCGATACCGCCCGCGTTGATTTCAACGATCTGGATTTTACCGTCTGGATCGATCACGAAAGTACCACGATCCGCCAGACCATCAGCTTCAATCAGCACTTCAAAGTTTTTCGCCAAAGTCCAGGTTGGATCGCCGATCATTGGATACTGGATTTTACCAATCACGTCAGAAGTATCGTGCCAAGCTTTGTGCGTGAAGTGCGTGTCGGTAGATACTGAGTAGATTTCTACGCCCAGTTTCTGGAATTCAGCATACTGATCAGCAAGATCGCCTAATTCTGTTGGACAAACAAATGTGAAGTCAGCAGGATAGAAAAATACTACAGACCATTTGCCTTTCATGTCTTGCTCAGACACTTCAATAAATTGGCCATTGTGGTAAGCAGTTGCGTTGAATGGCTTAACTTCAGTATTGATTAAACTCATAAGTCTATTCCTATCTATTCGTGAAAGTGTGTGTTCATTTGATGTAGTTAAGAATACGCAAAAATCACCAATAGGTAAAACCGTAACTTTTTATTAAAACTATCGGTTTTTTAGATTTATAGTTCCTTTTATTTTTATCTTTCTGATTTGTTTAATCGATTTTGACGGTTTTACTTTCTTGAAAATGCTGTATAGATTTCCAGGCCGATTTTGCCAAGGCTGCTGCATAGTGTTTAGGAGAGGCGTGGACTCGACTAGATAACCAGCTCCGGCAATAACTTTCAGTGGGTCCAATGATCAGTGACATAAGCAGTTCTAAGGGAATAGCTTGTAATTGACTGATATCTGCCTGCTGAGCCAGCCATTGTTTTAATTCCTGATTGCGCTGCTGATTCGACTGCTGCAATTCCTCTTTGAAGTCACTATTTTGAACTGTATGATGCGCGGCATAAAGAAAGCGGGCAAAATCAGGATATGCTACAACCCAATCGATATAACTCTGAATCACTGCCTGTATACCTCGTTCAATACCCTGAACTTGTGACAAAGCCTGCAAACGCTGCTCCGACTGATCTGTAAGTGCTGAAATATACAGTGCTGCAATGATCCCTTCCTTGTTTTTAAAATGATGGTAGATCGCCCCGATACTGGTATCGGCCTGATCACGGATCATTTCAATCGTAGTCGCAGCAATGCCTGTACGCAGAAACTCTGTCAATGCACATTCCAGAATCTGACGTTTGAGTAAAGCCCGTCTTCCCTTAAAAATCCTTTCCAGCAATTCCATGTTTTGCATTTTTAATATTTAAATCCTCTCTATTTTTGAAAGCAGGCTGGCAGCCTGATGTCTGGTTTTTGTCAGATGTGCTAATACAGAATAATATTCTGTATGAGAATATTATTCTGATTAAAAATAATATACAGGAAGTTATATATGAGCCAAGCCCTAAAAATCTGGAAAAGCCTAGAAAATAAGCCAGCCGGTAAATATCTTTTTTCTAAATTACTTTGTCTAAAAGCACCCTATTTCGGCAGTATTTCTCCACTGTTTGAAGATTTAAAGCCTGAATATTGTGCAGAAACATCGTGCCGTGCTGAACCATTTAGGCACTGTACACGCGATTGCCATGTGTAACATGGCTGAACTGGCAGGCGGCACCATGACCGATGCAACCGTTCCGAAAACTCATCGCTGGATTCCCAAGGGTATGCAGGTCGAATATGTCAAAAAAGCCACTACTGATCTGATCGCGATTGCGACACCCGCCGAGCCTAACTTTATATGGAACGAAGGCAGCGATTATCTGGTCAATGTAGAAATTAAAGATACTGCAGAAGAAGTCATATTTCGGGCAGTGATCACCATGTGGGTGTCCGTGAAAAAATAGAAGAACCTAGATATGAAAAACCCGCCAAATGGCGGGTTTTCATGATGATTTACCTTTCTAATATCGGGATCAAAATGGAAGATCATCGTCCAGATCAGCTGCAGGCGCTGCTACTGGAGCAGGTGCAGACTTCGGCGCATAACCACCCTGGTTATTTTGGTTATTGTTGCCATAACCACCGCCCTGATTATTGTTAAAACCACCTTGCTGAGGAGCTGAGCCATAACCACCTTGAGGATTATTGCCATAACCGCCACCCTGGTTATTGTTATTAAAACGTGGCTGGTTAAAACCGTTATCGCCTTGCTCGCCTTGTGGACGACCAGAATCCAGCATTTGCATTTGCTCACCACGGATTTCCGTTGTGTAGCGTTCTTGACCGCTTTGATCTGTCCATTGACGGGTACGTAATGAACCTTCGATATAAACTTTAGAACCTTTGCGCAGATATTGCTGTGCAATTTCACCTAAACGGTTATGCAGCACAATACGATGCCATTCGGTTTGCTCTTTACGTTCGCCCGTATTTTTATCAGTCCATGAATCGCTGGTTGCGATAGAGAATTGAGTGAGAGAACCACCATTTGGGAAAGTTTTGGTCTCAGGATCTCGACCTAAAGTACCAACTAAAATGACCTTATTAACACCACGCATCAGACGTACACTTCCTATTTATTTCTATATTTTACTTTATAAGAGTTATGTTTAAATGGCTACCTCTTTACCTAACAAGTGCGTTAATTGTTGTCGCGAAACATCATCAACCTGCTGTTTATCGACCTTGACAAAGGCGACTTGCTGTTCAGACATGACCACAACCTCTTCAATACCACGAATCGCTAAAAGTTGAGAAGTCCATTCATCTGTTTGTTTACTCTCTGGCAGACGAAGCACGAGCGATGAAAGATAGCGTGGTTGAGCCAACCCAAAACTCATGAGCAGCCAAATTATAGCAATTGCCGATAAAATACTCCAACCGAGCGAAGTGTTGTTGAGTAACAACAATTGTCCACCAATGATCCCGCCAAAAAACGCGCCCAGAAACTGACTACTGGCATTCACGCCCATCGCAGTGGCTTTAGATTGAATCGGGGCTGCTTTGGACAACCATGAGGGCAATAAGGCTTCCATGACGTTAAAGGCAATAAAGAATAAACCTAATCCACCGATCAGCACATATTTGGATTCAAAGCCAAAAATCATGATCAACAGACCCAGAATAATCCCGCCAATCGCTGTCAGGAAAATACTGCGCATCTTGCGATATTTCTCTGCCAGTACAATGCTCGGGAAGGCAAAAAACAGACTGACGACCAGCAGCGGCAGATAGACCCAGCCATGGCTCGATAATGGCAGTTCAGCAACTTCAATCAGTTGCGATGGCACATAAATAAACATGGCTGTGAGCAGCAAATGCAGGGTAAATACTGAAATATGCAGACGGTTCAGATCCCCCATTTTCAGGACCTGTTTTAGCTGCTCCAGATAGCCCTGCTGAAAATTTTTATGATGACGGGTAACTTTAGGGACCATCAACAACATCGCAATCGCAGCCAAGCCCATTACGGTGGTCACCCAGAACAGACCGGAAATGCCGACCAGTCCTGTCACCCACGGCCCCATGGTAAAGGCCACCACAAAGGACAGGCCGATACTCATGCCCATCACCGCCATGGCTTTCATGCGGTTTTCTTCGCGGGTCACATCGGCCAGTAAGGCCATTACCACTGCTGAAACTGCTCCACCACCCGCAATCGCACGACCGATGATCACGCCATAAATGGTGTCAGACATTGCAGCAATCGCACCACCTAGAGCGAATAGCAACAAGCCCAAAACCACCAGTGGCTTACGGCTATAGCGGTCTGCAATCAGGCTAAACGGAATCTGTAAAATGGCCTGTGTCAGGCCATAAATACCCACCGCCAGACCAATCAGTGCCGGCGTAGCATATTCATATGACTGCCCTGCTACCGAGAATACAGGGATGATCATAAACAACCCCAGCATGCGCAGTGCGAAAATACTGCTCAGGGCAAAGGTCGAGCGACGTTCTAAGGCATTCATCATAAAGTCTGGCGATCGAGTTAGTTAATCTTGATGCGTAGATTATAGGCCATTCCGCTCAAAGGAATGCATGAATTTTATTTGAAATAAAGATGAGGACTATCTGAAAATTGACATCCTCCCCCAGCTAAAGCAAGGGGATTCCTACTGCTAGACGCTCATGCCCGAGCGCAAGAATATTCAGTGCGGAATTTACATCCCGATCCCATGAGCTACCACACTCACCACACTGCCACTCTCTTATTCCTAAACCTGCTCTACCTTTCGGACTACTGGAGCGTGAGCCACAGCACGAACAAGTTTGGGTGGTATAGGCTTCATTGACTTCTTCATACCATACCCCTGCGTTCTCGCATTTATACTTGAGCATGGTTCTTAGTGTTGTCCAACTGGCATCTAACACAGACTTGGCTAGTTTGGTTTGCGCTAATGCTTTGCCATTCACATTGCCAACGAAGATTGCTGCATGTTCTTTTACTAGTTTATGGCTGAATTGATGCAGCATGTTTTGTCTTACATTTTTAATCTTGGCGTGAATTGCTTTCACTCGTTTTTTATTTTTTGCACGTTGAGCAATACCAAGTTTTTGTTCATATTTCCGATAGATTTGAGGGGCTTTAAGTTTTACACCATCTGAACAAGTGGCTAAATCTTTTAAACCTAAATCTATGCCAATTGAGGTTTTAGCGGTGGTTTTCTCTGTTTTAGCATTGTCAACTACAAGACATACATACCAACGGCCTCGGCTATCTTCAACGAATGAGCCTGTTTTAACCCTGTATTGACTTAAACCGTAACTATCCCATAACTTGAATTGGTGTTTACCATATTGAACACAGCCATCAGCATATTTGATTGCAACCTTTTTAAACGGTATCCAACCTAGTGAACGTCTAGCTGATTTTTTATTACTGACACGCCATTTTAGTTTTGCTTTTTTGAACTGCTTGCGTCTTGTGACCAATTCTTCTGTCACTGCCTGAATAGTTTGACTGTGCAAGTTGCATTCTTTCGATGTGCCTTTCGTGTATTTTGCAATATCGTATGCTGAAAAGAATTGTTGTTTTTTTTGAAGATGTTTAAAACACAAATCATTGACATAATTCCAAACAAAATTTACTTCGGATGCTAACTGATTTAGCACCTTGCAATGTTTGTCTTTTATGCGTAATTTGAGTGTCTTCATCCAATTATTTTAACAGTATTTTTCTTAATAGTGACTATAGTACAAGTATTTAAAACGACATTTCGTGTCGTTCATGTGGTTTACTCCAGTCGCTTATATCCTCGTGCTGAACCACGAGGTTTTACGCTCCAATGGATAAAAAAGCGTAGCCGGAGCTACGCTTCTGTTCAGCGATCACGGGGCTATTTGCCTGCTTTTAATAACTGACGCTTGGTATATTGAATCGAAGCAATGACTGCCCAGATAATGAAAGCCACACCGATCAGACCGGTCACTACTTCAGGAATATGTACACCGGTACTGCTTGCCAGCATGATAAATGCCAGAGCACCAATCGCATAGTGCGCGCCATGTTCCAAATAGATATAGGCATCCAGCGTGCCTTTATCGACCAGGTAAATGGTCATCGAACGCACGAACATCGCACCGATGGCCAAGCCTAACATGATGATTACCACGTCAGACGTAATCGCAAAGGCACCGATTACACCGTCAAAACTGAAAGATGCGTCCAGCACTTCCAGGTAAAGAAAGCCACCAAAGCCGGCTTTTACCACGCCAGTCGGTACGCCTTCAGCATCATGACGAACGGCATTACCCTCTTCGTCTACTTCCGGTTCCCCACCTAACATATGGCTTAGGACCTGTACCCCGATATAAATCACGATTCCCCAGATCCCCGCCAGAATAACATCCAGACGTTTCGCTTCTTCGACCTGGAAATCCATGATTAATAAGGCAATCAGGGTAATAAAGACTGACATCGCCGGAACGTTTGCCAGATGCGCCAGACGGCGTTCCAGCATGCGGAACCAGTGGGTGTCTTTTTCTTCATCCAGGAAGAAGTTTAGGAATACCAGCATCAGGAAGGCACCACCAAAGGCAGAAATCTCGGCATGATGTGCCATTAGTTTGGCCGAATATTCTTTGGGTGCATTTAAGGCGAGCTGCACCACTTCCATAAAGCCCATATCCGCAGTCACGGCCACAATGACCACCGGGAAAATCAGGCGCATCCCGAAAACTGCAACCAGAATCCCGACTGTCAGGAAAATCATTTTCCAGAAATGATCCCAACCGCGCAGGACGGATGCATTGACAACCGCGTTATCAAACGACAACGACACTTCCATAATCGCCAGAATAGCGGTGATGGTCAGTGCTGTGAACATGGTTTGCAGGCCCGCTTCCGGACCATGGGTAAATCCCCAATAAGCAGACAAACCAAGACACACGATCGAAAATACGATTGAGAAACCAAAGTGTTTCAACATATATATCGACCTTAGATAAATTTCATTAAATGCATTTCTTTAAACGTAGAGAAATACTAAGACTAAAAGTTGTCCCAATTATGAAACTTTTGCCGCATAAACCAAAGCACTTCCTGAACCATTTTTAGGTATTTTCTGCTTTTCAGATTTGCTGATCTTTTAAACAGATTCATCTTTGCTATAGTGCTGGATATTTTGACTTCAACTGCTAAGGATTTCAGTATGAGTTTCTCTCAAGACGTATGGCAACGTAATCTCGGACTTTATCAAAAGACATTGGCGCTGCCTTTTAACCAGCAGCTGGCGCAGGGAACATTAAGCCGTGAAGCTTTTAGTCATTATGTGATTCAGGATGCGCATTATCTGCTGGCCTATGGCCGTGCGCTGGCGGTGTGTGCAGCCAAAGCTTTTGAAGCAGATGACGTGATCCAGTTTAGTGAAGCCGCTAAAACTGCCATTGTGGTCGAACGTAGCCTGCATGATGGCTTTATGCAGGATTTTGGCATCAGCAAAACCCAATTTGAAAATACACCTTTGACTCTGGCCTGCCATCATTACACCTCTTATTTACAGGCAACAGCTTGGGCAGAAAGTTATCCGGTGGTTCTGGCTACCCTCTTGCCATGTTTCTGGATCTATGCAGAAGTCGGTAAGGATATTGTCGATAAGGCGGCGCCGAATAATCCATATCAGGCCTGGATTGATACTTATGCTGGTGAAGATTTTCATACAGCGGTACGCAATGTAATTGCTACTGTGGATCGGGTGGCAGCGCGGGTCGATGCCGATACTCTGGAAAAAATGCATCAGGCCTATACCCATGCAGCACGTTTGGAATGGTTGTTCTGGGACAGTGCTTATGAACAGCGCCAGTGGCCAGGTCTGGATGATTAATTTTAGTTTCTATTGACTACGCCCTGTCCAATGCAGGGCTTTTTTATTTTTAAACCAAACTCTAAATGATGGAAAGTGAAGCTAATTTTGATGTCGTTATGCATCATGAAATTTTATCTATTAGATGTTTGGAAAAGAGCAAATCTAATCTACGTTTTCCCCCAGTTGCTTTAGTACTGATCTTTTGACCAATATCCGACACAACTTGACGTTTAAAATACTTTTATTTGCACTTGAACATTTTTCATTCGGTATCATATAAAGGTTTTTGATGAATTTTCTAGGATCATTGCATGAGCCAAAGTCACATCCGTATTCGAGGTGCACGTACCCATAACCTGAAAAATGTGAACCTTGATATTCCACGCGACAAGTTTGTGGTGATTACGGGACTGTCTGGTTCAGGTAAGTCCTCATTGGCATTCGATACGTTATATGCGGAAGGTCAACGTCGTTATGTAGAATCTTTGTCTGCCTACGCGCGTCAATTCCTTTCACAAATGGAAAAGCCGGAAGTTGATTCGATTGAGGGTTTAAGCCCAGCCATTGCTATCGAACAGAAATCGACTAGCCATAACCCGCGTTCGACTGTAGGTACCATTACCGAAATCTATGACTATTTACGTCTGCTCTATGCACGCGTAGGTACACCTTACTGTCCGGAACACGATCTGCCC
This sequence comes from Acinetobacter sp. YH12043, assembly GCF_013419915.1. NCBI lineage: Bacteria > Pseudomonadati > Pseudomonadota > Gammaproteobacteria > Moraxellales > Moraxellaceae > Acinetobacter > Acinetobacter sp. YH12043. The sequence continues at coordinate 10,123 of NZ_VOZD01000001.1, read as the reverse complement.
ATGGTGGCACAGACCGTAACTGAAATGGTCGATGCGGTTAAAGAACTGGAAGAAGGCACTGCGCTGTTATTGTTAGCGCCTGTCGTGCGTGAACGTAAGGGTGAGTACACAGCGTTATTTGAGCAACTGCAAAGCCAAGGCTTTGTGCGTGCACGTGTCGATGGCGAGATCATGGAAATTGATCCACCACCCGAGTTGGACAAAAAGAAAAAACATACTATTGAAGTCGTGGTTGACCGCTTTAAGGTACGTGATGATCTCGGTAACCGGATTGCAGAAAGTTTTGAAACTGCACTGCGTCTCGGTGGAGATATTGCGATCCTGTCCTGGATGAAAGGTGAAAATGATGATCGCGTATTTTCTGCCAAACACTCCTGTCCGGAATGTGACCGCGCTGTGGCTGAACTGGAGCCACGCCTGTTTTCATTTAACAATCCCTTTGGTGCCTGCCCGGTCTGTGATGGTCTGGGTACCCGCAGCCATTTCAGTGCGGACAAACTGATTCCCAATCAGGAAGTCAGCATCAGCCAAGGTGCGATTCGTGGCTGGGATCGTCAGCGTCCGTATTATTATGGCATGCTGCAAAAAGTAGCCGAGCATTTCGGTTTTTCTCTAGAAACGCCTTGGAATGAACTGGATGCCAACACCAAGAAGAAATTCCTTTACGGTACCGGCAAAGAAAAAATTGACCTGAGCTATATTGATGAACGTGGTCGTCGTCATAACCGGGTGATGCCATTTGAAGGTATCTTGCCGCATCTGGAACGCCGTTACCGCGAAACTGAAAGCAATTATGTGCGTGATGATCTGGCGCAGTATCTCTCTAATGCTGCCTGTGATGCTTGTGATGGTTCACGTCTGAATGAAATCTCACGTAATGTGAAAATTCTGGACAAGACCATTGCCGATGTTACTCGCATGTCGATTGGTGATGCCGAGAGCTATTATCAAGGTATTAATCTGGAAGGTGCGCGTGGTGAAATTGCGGACAAGATTTTTAAGGAAATCCGTGAGCGTCTGCACTTCCTGGTATCTGTCGGTCTGAACTATTTGAGCCTGTCCCGTTCTGCTGAAACCCTGTCTGGTGGTGAAGCACAGCGTATCCGTCTGGCCTCACAAATTGGTGCTGGCCTCATGGGCGTGATGTATGTGCTGGATGAACCTTCGATTGGTCTGCATCAGCGTGATAATGATCGCCTGTTACAAACCCTGATTCGTCTGCGTGATCTCGGTAATACCGTTTTAGTGGTCGAACATGATGAAGATGCAATTCGTGCTGCAGACCATATTATTGATATTGGTCCGGGTGCCGGTGTGCATGGCGGTCATGTGATTGCAGAAGGAACCTATCAGGAACTCGCTAAAAATAAAGATTCCCTGACCGGTAAATATCTGTCTGGCAAACTGAAAATTGAAGTGCCGAAAAAACGGGTTCAGCCACCAAAACCGGAAGAACAGATCAAATTGATGGGTGCTGCCGGGCATAACCTGAAGAAAGTCGATCTGAACATTCCATTGGGAATCATGACTTGTGTCACCGGTGTTTCAGGTTCTGGTAAATCTACGTTGATTAACCGGACTCTGTTGCCACTGGCAGCGACTCAGCTGAATGGTGCAACCACGCTGACTGCTGAGAAGTTTGACTCAATTGATGGTCTGCAATTTCTGGATAAAGTGGTTGATATTGACCAGAGCCCGATTGGGCGTACACCACGTTCGAATCCAGCGACTTATACCGGTTTGTTTACTCCAATTCGTGAACTGTTTTCACAGACTCAGGAAGCCAAAGCACGTGGTTATACCGCTGGCCGTTTCTCGTTTAACGTGAAAGGTGGGCGCTGTGAGGCCTGTGAAGGTGATGGCATGATCAAGGTAGCGATGCACTTTCTGCCGGATATGTATGTGCCGTGTGACGCCTGTCATGGCAAGCGTTATAACCGTGAAACGCTGGAAGTGAACTACAAAGGCAAGAATATTTCTGATGTATTGCAGATGACCGTTGAAGATGCCATGCATTTCTTTGATGCGATTCCAGTGATTCATCGTCGTCTGGAAACCTTGCATCAGGTTGGTCTGGGCTATATCCGTTTAGGTCAGTCAGCGACGACCCTTTCTGGTGGTGAAGCACAACGGGTAAAACTGGCACGTGAGCTGGCCAAACGGGATACCGGTAAAACCCTGTATGTCCTGGATGAGCCAACCACTGGTCTGCATTTCCATGATATTGCCAAGCTGCTGGACATCCTGCATGAGCTACGTAATAAAGGGAATACCATTGTGGTGATTGAACATAACTTGGATGTGATCAAGACTGCAGACTGGGTGGTAGACCTTGGCCCTGAAGGTGGTGCTGGTGGCGGTATGATTATCGCGGAAGGTACTCCTGAAGATGTTGTGAAGGTCAAAGCTTCACATACAGGGAAATTCTTAAAGCCGTTGTTGAAGTAATTTAATCCTCCCCAACCCTCCTTTTTCAAAGGAGGGAGTGCCCCTTTTTTTAGAAGAGGGGCTTTTATTTTTGACTATGCGATTGAGCGAATATTTTCAGCCAATTGTGCCAGCGCTTGATCATCCGCCCTTCGAGCATCATGCGATGAAATATAGCCCTCATAAGCATCAAAATACTTATCGACTGAAGAATTAATTGGCTGCCATTTTTCATGGGTATTTTTAGTCTGATGCATTGGAAATAGCTTGGCATGCACATGATCGACACCAAATCCCTCGAACACCATTGCTGTTCGGCCAACGTCATCAAAATAACGATCCAATTTTAGGGCTACCTGCTTGGTATATAAAACCAGATTTGTCAGCACCTGGTCACTCAGTTCAAAGGCATAGCTGGAATAATGCTGTTTTGGAATCACTACGCTTGCGCCCAATGTATTGGGAAATATAGTAAGAAACGCCATAAAATCATCATTTTCATCGATTAAATGACATGGCAATTCCCCTTTTACCATTTGACAGAAAATACAATTTTTACTCATTTTAAGATCCCCTAAATTTTTATATTTTTTAAAAACTTCAATGAAATTTACTTTATTTTTTAACAATATAAATTATAAAATTATGACTCTTCAGACTGTTTAGCTTAAAAAATTCAGTTAAGTGGTTTAAACCTCAGCCACCACATTACGTCCTTTGGCTTTGGCCTTAAATAACGCCTCATCGGCCTGTTCCAGTAAAGCAATCCATGACTCTGCGCCAATCGCCACCCCAATACTCACCGATACATGAATATCTTCATCAGCTGAGGTCAGAATAGAATGTTCAGCGACCTCAGTCCGGATTTTATTCGCCAGCATGAAAGCATGCTCCATCTCGATATTTTCAATCAGTACCAGAAACTCATCACCGCCATAGCGAACCAGCAGATCCGAAGCTCGAACATTGGCTTTTAAGCGTTCTGCAACCAGTTGAATGACCTGATCACCAATAATATGCCCATATTGATCATTGACCTGTTTGAAGTGATCAATATCAATAATCATCAGGCAGGTTCGCTTAAACTGGGTCGGATGCGTTTCCATAAAACGGATATATTCATCGAGCGCAAAACGGTTAGCCAGTCCAGTCACGGAATCGGAATGGGCAATATTTTTCAGTCGAAATTCTAATGCTTCACGCTCTTGCAGCGTATGCTGCAGTTTTTGAATTGCTGTAAATAAGGATTCAGTAGGCCGGTCTGTTTTTAGTTTTGATGGTGCTTGCTTCCGTTCAGACCCAGTGGACAAATCAAATAAAATTTTACGTGCCCGAATTAAAGGAATAAAGATGCGTTTACGCGCAAAAATCATGGTCAAAATTGCCGTAATCAGGGAAATTCCAGATAAGGCCACTGTCCAAATCAAATGATTCAGACTGTGGCGCATTTCCTTAATAGCCACATCTTTGGTGTATTGCAGTAAATAGCTTTGCAAATCAATCACTGTTGTAAATTTATCTACAATGGCTTCAGTCAGCTGGGTTCCAGTTAAATAGTAAGGACGCTGCTGCCGACTATCTTCAATCAGTCGCTCCACAATCGGTAAACCTTGCTGGATAAATTCAGTTCCGACCCGCTGATGTAAACGAATAAATTCATCAGTTTTGTCCTGAACAGGCTGTAGCGTATCAATAATATCCCAGAGGTAGCGTACCTGATGCTGGACCTGCAAGGAACGGGTAATGTTTTGCTCTGGAATCTGGGTTCCAAATGTCACATGTGCCATGACATTTGACGCTACCCGACCCGATTGATCCCTGAGATCAGATAAAAACAGGATTTCACTCATGTAATTATCCAAACGGGCAGATGGCGTAGCAGAGGCAATCACTACTCCTTTCAGAATTTTACGACTGCTATCCCAGGCACTAAACATGGCGAGAATGGCCTGATCCATTTCCTGTGCAGTACGTTCCGGGCGAGGTATTTGAGTATAGAGATCGACCTGCTTACGCCCATATTGCAGACTAGGCTTTAACTCAGATAAAAGTTGCTGGCTTAGGTGATTAAAACCAACCTGATCAAGTGCCTGAGCTGTAATCTGCATCTGTTGATCGACTTCCTGACGGTAATCGCTTAACTCCTGCTGATGTTTGGCAAATTCCTCAACCGAGCTAGACATTACTTTGTTGGCAGGTGCCCGTTCCCGGGAGATTTTATTGGAGAGATCGGTGACCTGTTGTAAGGCATAAAGCTGCTGATAGGTTTGTTTTGATTTTAAATAATGTTGAATACTATCAATAATTAAGGGAATACAAATACACAATAAACATAAAATAATGATCGACATCGACCAGTACAGATGTTTGCTGATTTTCTCAGAGCGCAAAGTATTCATCTTGATTTTTAGTCCTTCACATGAATCAAGGACTCCCCATTTAATAGTAGATAGATTATACAAATAAACGCCTACTCATCATCAATATTTCTTCCCAATTGCTTTGATTTTCAGAAGGTTTTTCTTATGTTCTTAAAGGTTTTAACTCTTTATATTTTCAGGATTTTTCATCTGTTATCACTAAAATATAAATAGGAATGAAAATTTCATAATTTAAAATATAAGAAAATTAAAAAACTCGCTTTCTGAACTATTTACACGTGCAACAATTAGGTGCATAATGCACTGCATTAGGGCGAGTTAAATTATTCCTCAGCAGATTTTTTGATTTACCCGCAAATTTTGGCGAAAAAACCTCAATTTTATATAGAAATTGAGGTTTTTTTTTGCAACTTTATAGAACGAAGCAATTTTTAAATTGAAATAATGCACCATTAAGGTGCACTTAAGAATCATCTTTGACGGCTTTCTATACTAGTTTTTCTAATCTTCTTTTATGAACTAATCCGTAGACTGATGCTTCTAAAAAATTCTGGCAAAAAAAAGCCCAACCTTGGGGAAAGCTGGGCCGATAAAAACAAAAATATGTGGAGAATCAGTCAAATTATCATGTAAAAACATGAACTCTAACCTGATTTTTTTATTATCAGTCAATTTGGTAACAATGTAAAGCACATTAATTTACTAGGATTTATGACATATCACAATTTATAGACAAAACAGTGAAATACATCACATTACAACCCTGATTTTGTCGCTAAACCGATCAATTCTTTCATAAATTTGCTTTATATTACAGTTTTTACGCCTCTCTTAAATTCAGTGTAATAAACATGATTATTTTCATGATAAATAAATTGGTTTTTTGAATTAAAATCCACTATTCAACTTAATTAAACAATCAAAAAATCCTTTATTAATTCATTTTCCTGATTAGATGTAACAATTTATTTAGTATACAACATTGTTATTTAAGCTTTTTTCTAAAATAACTAAATTTTCTAATTAAAAGACTATTAAACAAAATCAATACAATGATTTTGTACAAAAAAATAGCGATTTCGAATTGGATTGACTTAATAAATTGTCACAATACAATACGTTTCTGTTGTACATCTTTTGTAACAAAATGGTAAATATCATGAAAAAACTCGGTTTAGCCACTGCTTTATTATTAGCCATGACCGGTGCTCAAGCATATCAATTTGAAGTTCAAGGTCAGTCAGAGTACATCGACAACACTGCGAATGACAAAGACTTCACTGGCGCTGTTCAAGGTACTTACTACTTCAAAGATGTAGACGCTTCTAAAGGTCCTTTAGCTGAAGCTGCTTTCATCAACCAGGCATCTAATGTTTCTGCTGCTTATACATACGGCGAAAACGGACAAGAATTTGGTGATCGTACTGTACACCATACTTTTGGTGCAAAAGGTGAAGCTTACATCCCAACTAAAGTTGTTCCTGCTTATGCAAGCGCTTCTTATAGCCATACTATCACTGATAGCAAAGCTGGTAACCCAGATGACAATGGCGACCGTTATGCATTAGAAGTAGGTGTACTTCCTATTCCTAACTTCCTGGTAGCTGTAGGTTACACAAGCGTTGCAGACCAAACTTCTTATGACGCTTTCAACATGTTCAACAATGGCGTTGCTAAAGCTGCTATTGAGTCTCAAACAATCGCTGAAGACCAAGATGCAATCACTGCTCGTACTAAATATGTAGGCGCAATTGACGGCACTAACATGTCACTTGGCTTCGAAAGCGGCTTGGTTTATGGTGAAGATACTGCTTACAACCTAGGTACTACTTTGTACATCAACCCTAAATTAAGCGTTGGTGCATCTTATATGGAATCTAGCTACGCTAACTCTCCAGACAAAGCTTGGGGCGCAAACGTAAACTACTTCATCACTCCAGCAGTTGCTGTAGGTGCTAGTTATGTGAACTCAAACTACGAAGCAAATCTTGCTCAAAATGATGTAGTTCGTGATACACAAACTGTAGGCTTAAATGCTAAATTCCGTTTCTAATTTCTGAATTAGTGACTGAGTAAAAAAAGGACGCATCAGCGTCCTTTTTTATTGGATCAAATATCTATTCCGGAGAACGGACCAGACTTAAAAAATGCAAATGGCGTTCATATTGGTCAATGATGTCCTGGATCAAATCTTCTTGAGTCCATTCCATCACATCATAATTTTGCCCCCCTTCCCTTAAAAAGACTTCTGCCTGATAAGACTGCGGAGAATCCGCATCCGGCATAAAGCTCGGTGCCAGAGTCTGGGTAGCAATGACCTGATAAATAAAGTTCATTTCATTCTGATGATCGACACGTAACTCGATCCCATCTTCCAGTTTAAAGATTTTCACCTGGATGTGACGACGTTTCAGTTCAGCCTGAAAACTGTTAAAAGCTTTGCTGACCATCTTATCAATATAATCACGTACTTCATCATGCGTATGCGGATAATGCATAATTAAACCGAGTCGCTGTTGCCAGCTACGCGGGTTCTGAATGGCCCGTGGGGTAATACGCGCAGCTTGTAGCGCATGCATTTTCGTTACATCCAGATGCAGGGCCTTAATCAGTCCCCAGCAAATCAGCAGCATAATAAATGTAAACGGCAAGGCACTCATAATCGTAGCCGACTGCAAGGCTTCCAGCCCACCTGCCAGTAACAGAATGATGGCCAATAAAGCCATTAATACGGTCCAGAACAGACGTTGCCAGGTCGGTGAATTCTCGGTTTTAGCAGTGAGATAATCCGTGACTAATGATCCTGAATCTGCTGAAGTGACAAAGAATAGAATAACCAATACCGTAGCAATGATACTGGTCACCGAATTAAATGGCAGATTACCTAAAAATTCGAATAGCGCTACAGAAGAGTCACGTTGTACTGCCTCAAGCAGATTAGTATTGGCTTCATGCATGATACTGAATAATGCAGCATTGCCCATAAAGCCCATCCAGATTAAGGTAAATCCGGTAGGAATCAGTAGAACCCCAACAATGAACTCACGAATACTGCGGCCTTCGGATACTCGGGCAATAAACATCCCGACAAATGGCGACCAGGAAATCCACCAGGCCCAATACATAATGGTCCAGCCACCAATCCATCCACTAGGCTGATAGGCATACAGATTAAAGGTCATACTGAACAGGTTTGCAACATACTGGCCAGAATTCTGAATAGTGGTCTGCAGAAGATAGATGCTTGGACCGGTAACAAAAACAAAGATGAGTAGCAGTAAGGCAAGCAGCAGATTCAGTTCAGCCAGGCGTTTGATGCCCTTATCCAAACCAAAAAATACGGACATTGATGCCATTACAGTGACGGCAATAATCAAAATGACCTGAGTACTGGGGGTCTGCTCAACTCCAAATAGGTAATTCAGACCCGAATTAATCTGAGTCACCCCAAAACCTAAAGTTGTCGCAACCCCAAATACTGTCCCTAAGGTGGCAAAAGTATCTACCCCGTCTCCGATTGGGCCATGAATCCGGTTACCGATCAGTGGATACAAGGCGGAGCGAACTTTTAAAGGCAGATTATGTCGATACGCAAAATAGGCCAATGACAGACCCACAATGGTGTAAATCGCCCAGGCATGCAGGCCCCAGTGGAAGAAGGTCACGCGAATAGCCTGCTGTGCGGCCAGTACAGTTTCCGGGTCACCAGCAGGCGGTGTGACATAGTGCATAACCGGTTCGGCAACACCGAAAAACATCAGGCCAATTCCCATACCTGCGGTAAACAGCATGGCAAACCAGGATGCCTGGCTGTATTTTGGCTGACTATGGTCGGGCCCGAGTTTGATTTTCCCCATATCAGACAGGGCAATATAAATCAGGACAATCAGGAAGATCGCCACGGAGAGGACATAAAACCAGCTAAATGAAGTGGTAATCCACGCATTCATTTGCTTGGTCAACAGGTCGAATGAATCAGGTGCCAGTATTACCAGTCCCAAAAAAATGGCGATAATCACCACTGTACTAATAAAGACATTCGGATTGATATTGGCAAACCAGGATGAAGGTTTGGAAGGCATAGATCCCCCATTTTTTTAATAGATTGGATGCCGGGAGGCTTGAATCATTATTGATAAGTAAAAACATTCTGATCGAGAGAATTACGATCAAAGATACGTTTTGGACCTTAAGATTTTAAAATATTCAGGAAAATAAAGCCGTTAAGTTACTGTAACCAAGCTATGCAGCTCTGTACGTTCTATTCCTCAGGCTTTCTATGCTTATGTTGTATATGAGTCTGTTTAGGAAGATGGGAAATATACTGTAAGGCAATCAGACGGGAAACAATCAAGGCCAGATACATTACCCCGACAAACATTTGGATAATGGCAAGCATTCGTGCGACCGGACTGACCGGCATCACATCAGATAATCCTGTAGCAGACTGCACACTAAAGCTCAGAAAGAGCAGATCCAGCCACGGCTGATAAGCTTTTAGATCTGGGTCCGAAAAGCTGTAAGGTACCCATAACTGGCAAATGCTATAGAGAAAAGCAAAGCCCCAAGCCAGCAATGTGAAAACTGCTCCCGCTGCAAATAGTTCGTCTTTGGTCAGATAACGGTCATGAAACATATAACGTAACAGGCCATACGCTGCACTGAAATAGGCACTGGCTTCAAACAGATGCGCGACGATCATGATCCAGGTATAGCGCAGCCCCAAGAAAATCAGCGACGAAAAGAAAATGGCCCCTGCGACAAAGATGAGTCCCAGAATGGTAAACATCGGAGTCTGACGAATTACCTTGGCAATCACCAGCAAGACCACCACCCCCAGCATCCATGTACCCGCGCGATAAGAAACGCTGTCATAACTCAGCATCGACAGGATCAGAATCAGTAACTGCAGGCATAGCAGCCACGCAGAAGGCAGATACTTAAAATGGGTCCAGAATCGTAGCAGGGAGTGCTTCATGAGATTTGTCTTGATGTCCTGTCGAGCATCATTATTGTTATCGCTGGCTTAACATAGCATGATCTGTCGAATGGATAGAAACAGGATTGTATAAAAATCATTGAAATCTCAGTTAAAAATGGTCATATTTAATTTTAGATAAACTATCCCAATGTCTTCTTCATTGGGTAGCTTACGTATTTATAGCTATAAAAAAAGCCCCCATCAGGATAATGCCAGTCAGTTAAGCAAATTTTAGTAAAATGTAGTAAAAATGAGTGTATGTAAATACGCTCATTTTTTTATGTCTTTATCTGAACATTTAGAATCCACTCTTGAACATTCTCTCCCATCACTC
>NZ_VOZD01000020.1:0-64911 GCF_013419915.1 Acinetobacter sp. YH12043 | reverse complement strand
AAAGAGTACTTTGATTATCATCTTAAAGAAACTGAATGGCGTTGGATGAGGGAACCTAATGAGTTAGCAACTGAGCTGTGGAACCTCATTAGGTAAAATTAAGTGTAAATCTGCTAGTCTAGAGCCTGATTTTTTTAAACGAGGTTTGTCGCAGGCCAAGCCTTATCTTTTAGGTGAAAAAGTTTCTGCTGCAGATCTATATGTGGCCTATTGTCTGATCTTCGCAATTAGTACCAAAATTTTGCCGCCGTTGGAAGAATTTAAACCTTTCCTACAGCAAATGGCACGTCGTGATTCTCTCAAAGATATTTCATGGTTTGAGCAATACCGAACTTAGCTTCTATGTTCATCTATAAATAAAAACCACGCCGTAGCGTGGTTTTTTTGACTGAGGTCAATTATTTGACATGGAGCTTGTTAAATAGCGCCTGACTTGTGCTTTCTATAGATTGAGGAATCGCTAAGGCTGCCACGAAGCGGTCTGGACGCAGGATGACGATAGAGTCCTTGGTCTTGCCGAACCAGGTACGAATGTCCGTACCGATATCACCAATGGTGATCACATCTTCGTATTGCTTACGATGTTGATTAGACAATTGAACTGTAGGAATAACCTGGATAAATTTTACGCCAAGTTTTTTCCACTGTTGTATCGTTTGCTTGCTTAAGCCCCATTTCGGATCCACCCCCCAGGCAATGATGGCAAAGTCATTGCCAATCACTTCATCCAGCAATACAGTTTCATCAGACTCCAGTTTCACCTGCGGCTGAATGAACATCTTGCCGACTGGAGAGTCTTTCTGAGTATTGGCCAGCAGGGCACCATCATGATACTTCGGCATAGGCTTAAAGCGCATTTCCAGCAGGTACTGTTTGATTGGCTTGATATAGTTCAATGCGTAAGCAATACCGTCACGAACAAAGCCTTGCCATTTTTTTGGTGGAGCAAGGACGTGGCCTGCCATGACTGAAAGATCGATCATCGCCTTGGCATGATCCTTACGTTCTACCTGGTAAGAGTCCAGTAATTCATGGCTTGCTTTACCCTGGATCACCAATGCAACTTTCCAGGCCAGGTTAAAGGCATCACGCATACCGCTGTTATAGCCTTGGCCTTGCCATACCGGCATGATGTGCGCAGCATCACCAGCAAGCAGGATACGGTCAGCACGGAATTTATCTGCAATACGTGCATTGTGGGTATAGACACGTTGACGAATTACTTCGATTCCATCGGTATTCGGTAAAACTTTAGAAAGCAGTTTAGCAATATTTTCCGGTTTACTGAGTTCTTCCTGAGTTTCGCCTGGCATAACCATGAATTCGAAGCGGCGAATGCCATGCGGCAGGGCAGCTGATACATAAGGACGCACCGGGTCACAGCATAGATAAATATGTGGGGTTGCCAATGGGTCATTATCGATATCAATCACGATCCACTGGTTTGGCGCAGTTTCACCTTCGAATGGAATGTTGAGGGTACGGCGTACATAAGAGTTTCCACCATCACAGGCAATCAGGTATTGCGCACGAATGGTTTCTAAGCTGCCATTTTTAGTCTGAACATTTAAAGTTACACCCTCAGCATCCTGGCTGAAATGTGTCAGATGGCGAGAGAAAAGTACTTCAGTTTTTTTATATTGTTTGAGGCCTTCTAGCAGAACGTTATCTACTTGTGGCTGAATGAAAGCATTACGGCGGGAGAAACCAAATTCACGAGTCAGTGGCTGAATGTCTGCGAAGCAACGGCCTTTGGGTGTCAGGAAGCGCATGGCATGATTCGGGGTAGTATGCGGCAAGACCTGATCAACCAGTCCCAAAGATTGAATGGTACGCAAGGATTCATCATCAATGCCGATGGCACGCGGATAATCGATCAGACTATCTAGCTGTTCAACCACAGTGACCTGTACACCCTGTTTGCTTAAATAGTTGGCAATTGTTAAACCTACCGGGCCGGCCCCCAAAATCGCCACTTCAGTGGTGTAATCTGTATTGCTCATCGCGAATGTCCATTCCATCAATTCAGGATTGAGACTATTAAGGAACAATCAATAGCGCTAAACAAGCTAGTCCATAGTAGGTCATGTCTATCAAAAAGATTTAGTTGAAAAGAATTTTATTTTAATAAGTTATTGATAATAAATAATAATATTTAAATTTATTCATAAGATGAATGAATCCTATGATCATTTCTGGCTATAGTGAATAGCCTATAAGGTATAAAAAAGCTGAATCACGCAGTTGCATGATTCAGCCTTAGTCTACATCCGGCAGCATAGGTCAAACCTACTGGAGATTTACTGCACGAGATGTTGCTTTAAACCTGATTAACGAGTCGATGTCGACTTAGTCGTTTTTTTACCATCTTTGTCTTCTGTAGCAGCTTCAGACGCAGCAGGCTGGTCAGCAGGTCCAGCTGTGGTTACATTTGGATTTGGGTTATTCGTTGCAGGAAGTTCCTGAGTTGTCACAGTGACTTTCTGTTCCTCAGTGGTCTTCGTGTCAGTGGTGTTGTTTGCTGCAAAACTGGTAGCTGCGGCTGCAGTAAGCGTTGTTGCAAGTAAGATTTGTGCATATTTCATGTTGAGCATCCTTTTTATTACATTTATAAACTGCCGAATGACCATCACATCAATCCGGCAGGAATTCATCCTAAGCATGAAAATTTTATGGAGCAAAGCAATTAACAAAAGCCGCACGAAGCTGTTAACCAAGCAAATACAATCATTGGAAATTTGTTTTCTTCTGTTAAATGTATAGGAAATTGTTAGCTGGAAATGTGTGTAAATATTTCAAATATAGCGTTTAAGTGAACTAGTTAACGGTTAAAAAGTACTTACTACAGACTGTTATTTTTATTTGAACCGAGATAAATAGAATCTAATCATCCAAGAATGAACATTTTTGCAAGAGTCCAGTGTTCTATAATAGTCAGGTTTACTCATTCTAATTCTATCTTTGAGAGAATCAATTTTGAAAGTTCTTGCCGCTCAGCAGCCTATTCCTGTACACATCATTTCCGGATTCTTGGGTGCTGGTAAAACCACTTTATTAAAATATTTACTGAGCCAGAAACCGGAGCAAGAAGTCTGGGCTGTGCTGATGAATGAGTTTGGTCAGATTGGCGTCGACCAGCAATTACTGCCTCAGGATCAGGGCTATGCAGTAAAAGAATTGCTGGGCGGCTGTTTATGTTGTAGCAGTCAGTTGCCAATGCAGATTGCTTTATCCCGGCTATTGTCAGAAACCAAACCGGACCGGCTATTTATTGAACCTACAGGACTCGGACATCCCGGGCAACTGCTGGAACAGCTCACCGAACCGCATTGGCAGAGTCATTTGAAAATGCAGGCTCTGGTCACGGTAGTCGATGGTTCACGTTTACATGATCGGGACTGGACGCATCAGAACCTGTATGCGGATCAGCTGAAAGTTGCCAATATCGTGGTTATTTCCCATGCTGATTTGATGACTGAAACTGATCATGCTGCTTTAACTGAACTCAAGTCTGAGTATCAGCCATATGCCCAGCACTGGCTGATGATAGAAAACGGACAGCTGGATATTGAGCAAATCAAACAGGATTATCAGGGTGCTTCACGTCAGATTCAGCCACTGCTCAAGCAACAGCGCCAAGTGTTGGGAGAGGTGCCGGCTGTCGTACATCAGTTGCCTTATCATTATGTTGAAAGTGCACAAGGCTATCAGGTGGCAGGTTGGAAATTGCCAAAACGCTGGCAGTTTGATTTTTATGATCTGCTGGATCTGCTTTGTGAGCAGCAGGATTGGCTCAGAATCAAAGGGATTTTTAATACCAATCAGGGCTGGAAAAGCTTTAATTTCAATCCTGATCAGTTTAATTATCAGTCTGCCGAAGAAGGCATTGATAACCGGGTAGAAGTGATTTACCAGACCTCACGTGACTGGCTGGAATTTGAAACCGCCTTAATGCAATGCCGGATTGTTCAGGAAAAATAACTTCGAATCTGCGTGTTGAAAATAGCTGGATAAGATGAAATCTGTTCAGCAAAAATGCAATAAATCTTATATGCTAGGCGCCAAATTTGAGGATTGTATTATGGCGTTAAAAGCGACAATTTATAAGGCAGATTTGAACGTTGCCGATATGGATACCCATCGTTATGAAGACTATCAGTTGACGATGGCGCTGCATCCTTCGGAAACCATTGAACGTCTGATGGTACGTGTTTTGGCTTATGCACGTTTTGCTGGCGAGGCGCTTGAATTTACCAAGGATCTGTTTGAAACTGATGAGCCAGCGCTGTGGGAAAAAGACCTGACTGGCCAATTATTGAAATGGATCGAAGTGGGTTGTCCTGACGAAGATAAAGTCAAAAAAGCCAGCGCACGTTGCAAACAGGTCGCAGTAGTTGCTTATGGTTCTTCAGTTGATGAATGGTATAAACGTAATTCCAAACTGAAAACGCTGTCGAATGTTGAGGTCTGGAAAATTTCAACTGCCAGCACTGAAGCGGTACAACAGTTATGCGAACGTACCATGCAGCTGCAACTAAATGTTATGGATGGTGAGTGGACCTTGATCGGTGATCAGGCCCAAGCTGTAATTGAATGGGAACAGTTACAATAACAGCCAATAAGGATGCAAGTCTCGGCTTGTATCCTGATTCAGAAATTGCGTATACCTGACAATAATAAAAATGAAACAGGGATAAATATATGCATCCGGATCTTTATCGTTTGCTCATTGCCCTCGGTATTGGTGCAATTATTGGTGCAGAACGCGAATATCGCAGTAAGTCTGCCGGTTTGCGGACTATGATCATGGTCAGTCTGAGTTCCTGCTTGTTCACGATTATGTCAATCAAAATTGGTCTGGATAGTCAGGATAGGATTGCGGCCAATATCCTTACTGGCTTGGGCTTTGTTGGTGCGGGAGTTATCTTTAAAGATGAAAACCGGATTTCAGGCATTACGACAGCGACAACCATCTGGATGACAGCAGCACTGGGCATGGCAGCTGGCGCGGGTTATGAATGGCTGAGTCTGTTTGCTACTTTTATTGTATTAATCGTGCTGATTTTTCTGATCTATGTCCAAGAGGGAATAGAAACTTTAAGTCAGGCACGAACCTACCGAATTATCTGTCCTTATCAACGTAAAACCTTAGAGCAATACGAAGAATTATTTAAAACTTATAATATGAAAGTCGTTCGCAGTGTGCAGCATAAAACGGAACACCGTATTAGTGGACGCTGGATTTTAATTGGCTCCGCCGAAAATCATAAAAAATTGACTAACTATTTACTGAATGATTCAAATATCCAAGAACTCAGCTTTTAATCCTTTAAGCCTCAAAGCTAAAGGAATTCTGTCTAATCCCGTTTATACTATGCGTATTTGCCAGAGAAAGGATATTGGTCATGACCAAAGAGCTAGAAATTATTGATTTGAAAGTGGGTGAAGGTAAAGAAGCGGTTAAGGGCGCGCTTATTACGACTCACTATACTGGCTGGCTAGAAGATGGCACCAAGTTTGACTCATCACTGGATCGTGGTAACTATTTTGAAACCGTGATTGGCACTGGCCGTGTGATCAAGGGCTGGGATCAAGGGATTATCGGTATGAAAGTGGGCGGTAAGCGTAAACTAATTGTGCCTGCTCATTTGGCTTATGGTGAACGTAAAATGGGGAATATCATCCCGGCCAATTCAAACCTGATTTTTGAAATCGAACTGTATGATGTTAAAACACGTGATTGATTCACTGAAATAAGCTTCATTCATTGTGATGAGTGAATGTTGAACGGGTGAAGTCATAGCTAGATGGACTTCATCCGATGAGCTACAAAAAAAGCTTTGCACTCCCTGCTATTCGACGTAGATTATAAGAAGAATAAAGCACTTTTCAGGAAAATACTGTCTTTGCAAAACATGATAAGGAATGTCTATTCTGTAATATTGATTTGGAGCATTAGCTGGGTCCTATTAGTGATGATTCCAGTTTTCGCCCAGGCATCTCTTGAATCTTCCTCTGTCACGCAGCACAGTCAACCGCATATTTCCGAAATTCACTTTACTGAAGATCATAGTAGCCAATTGCCCCAAAATTGGCAGTTTTATCCAAACCAGTTTATTACTGAACCAAGTTCCGTACTTACTCCGCAAGAGGTTCAATTACCCGCTTCATTTAAAGACCTGACCGGTTCAAATATTGGCTATGGAACCTTTATCGGACATTTCAAAATTCCATCAGAATTTATCGGACGTCGGATCGCCGTGCATATTCCGGCTGAATATGGTGCCTATCGAATCTATATCGATGGAAAATTTATTCTGCGGCATGGGGAAATTGCGAAAACAGCGGAAGAGCAGAGAAATGAAAGGGCTCCTCGAATCGGTTATTTTGTTCCTGAGAGTGAATATTTCACCATGAGTATTCAGGCCTCAAACTATACCCATCTGCATGGCGGGATTGAACAGCCTATACGCATTGGAACAGCCGGAACTATTAACCGTCAGTATCAGCAGCTTATGATGAGCATCAGTATAGTCTGTGGACTGGTGCTTGGGGTGGGTTTTTTTACGATTCTTTTTTCAATGTTTAGGGGATCAACAGAACGCAATAGCAAAAGTATTTTTATCTTTGGCTTGTTCATTATTTTTCTGGCCCTGCATAACTTTTTTGCAGCGCCGTATGCCTATTCGATCGTGACTAAGCTCGGTTGGCTATGGGGAACACGCCTAGAATATCTGTTCACTTTCCTGGCGATTCTATTTTTCCTCAGTTATATGTACCTGTTTAATCAGCGCTATTTGCATCGATTTATTTATAGTGTTGCCGCAGGACTTTTACTACTGAACTGTGTCGTAACCCTGTTGACCGATCCGGAAAATTTTCAACGTCTGGCCTTGTATAGTGCGATTTTCGGGATAGTCGTGGTGGCCAATTTTATCTATGGCTTTTATCAGACTCTGCATCATAAAGACAATTATTCGCGCTTAACTCTCTATGCGGTCATTTTTCTATGTCTGACCTTTATAAATGACTATTTATTGCTGATCAATGTGATTGAAAGTGTGCATCTGTCTTTTATCTCGACCAGTCTGTATGCCGTGATCATTATGTTTCAGCAGTCGCAAAATTATGCCCATCAAACCTATGCGACAGAGCAGTTGAATATGAATCTGAAAGAGTTAAATAATTCACTCGATCAGAAAGTCAAAGCACGTACCGAGCAATTACGTGAACTGAATGCCAAACTCGAACATCAGGTGAATATTGATGCTTTGACGGGTGCCTTTAACCGCCGTGCTTTAAATGACCAAATCCAGCAGCAGTTTTTATACTGTCAGCAACATCCACACAGTACACTGATTTTTGCCATGCTCGATGTCGACTATTTTAAAAACTACAATGATTATTATGGGCACTTAAAAGGAGATGAAATTTTACAGAATCTGGTCAAGGTCATTCAGACGGTACTCCCCGAATCCGCGTATTTAGCCCGCTATGGTGGAGAAGAATTTGCGATTCTACTTACTGATGTACCTGTCCAGGCAGCATTTCAATCTCTGGAAAAAGTCTTAATCAAGATTCGCGAACAGCAATTTGAACATTTAAATCGTACAGATGATAAATCCTATGTCACGGTCAGTATGGGCATTTCCTGGATGGATCAAACACATCCATATCCAGATATTCATGCACTGATGAAAGCGGCAGATGTACAGTTATATGCGGCTAAGCAGGCAGGGCGAGATCAACTTAAAATGACATAAAAAAGTTTTAATTTTAAAAAGCGTATTTATATAAATGATAATTTTCTTCATTTTCCGATTGAGAATTCGGTGAGAAAAATCCATTTTTTTGATAATAACTTAAAGCCGTTTGAGTCGATTGGACTTTAATTTTATGGATATTTTTACGCACTAAGGATTTGTGCATCTGATCAAAAAGCTGGGTGCCAAACCCGAGTCGCTGGAAACGTGCAGCCACATAGTGCATCAGGATTTCTCCAGTGTCACTGACCAGCAAAAAGCCGACAATCTGATCATTTAAAATATACACCCAGCAGTCGTTATAAAGCATTTCCACAATTAACTGGGCGTGATTAAACTGCTCCAGCCAGCGCTGGATCACGCTGTCTTCACGTTGATGATCCAAAATACAGGATTGAATACTGTCGTGGATGACCTGAATTATTTGAGGTATATCTTGAATCTTCCCTTCACGAATCATAATTTTATTCATTTACTCGACCATAAAGAGGGACCTTTTATTTGAAGGAAAATGCTCAGAAAAACAAATACCAATCGTGTAGCTTTTTGAGTGCATTTGCTAAAGAATCCAGAGTTGATGATCGATTCTGTAGTGATTTGTCTGATTTATTTATCCTGATCAATATTGGTCTTTTGAATTAATTCTAATTTTTAACAAGATTTTAGATCCTCATTTCAAATTGAATACTGGAAAATAAGGCTCAACCAAAGAAAAAAATCCAAGAAGATCTAAAAAAATCCTCAAGTTTGCTGTACAAAAAATAGACTTGTGTTAAGTTGAAAGAAGATCGCCAAATCAAGAATTGGCAGACCGTGATAAAAATAAAATTAACCACACGAGATGATCAATGATTCTTAAATTCCTGATTTTTTCATGTCTAGCCCTGATAATTTATGCGACCTGGTTTATCGGCATGAAAATCTATAAAACCCAGCGTTATGTAAAGAGTAAACGTGTCGAAAAAAAGGACCCGATTTCCAGCAGTACTGAAGAGAGTCAATCTGAGTCTCAGGAAACATTGCATGTGGTCGATGCCTATGAGCTGGAACTGTTTGATGACGTGGCGCAATTATTTTTCCAGCATCAGGTTCAGATTCAGGACCGCAATGAAGCAGAGCAGTTACAGCAGGAACTGCTCCGTAAGATGCCGATGCATACCGGTACACAAATCCGTCAGATGGATTTAGGCGAATGGTCAATTTTCTGGAATTTTTATGACCAGTCACTGGAATATTATGTCGGCCATTATGGGGTATTTTATGCCCATGTCGACCGTTTCGGCGAGGAACACCGTCAGGAAATCAGAACCGATATTCAACAGGCACGTTATGCTTAAGCAGCTAAATGCTTAAATGCTCTAGAAACTAAAATCAAGCTGCATATTTGAGTTGATGTAATTCGCTGAACTTGGTGAGCACTTCATCCCAGAGCTGTTCTGCGCCCTGACGGAAATAACCCATATGTCCCATATGCTTGAGTCCATAATCAGCTGCCTGAATATTGATATAATGCAACGGAGCCTGACGATAATGTTGCATAAAGGCTTGTCTGGATTCAGGTAAGGCCCAGGCATCATCAAGCGCGGCTACGGCATAAATAGGTGTTTTTACCGCCGCATAATGGGCATGCAGGTCTTTCAGTTCAGGATCGGCAAAGAAATAGGTCGGATTTTTACACCATTTGCGCCACTGACGATAAACATCACGTGGCAAGTCAGCGCCCATATTTAAACGGCTCCATGGCAAATAGCCTGTCACTGCCACCATCGGTGGAAAAACAATATTCCAGATCACCTGAACCTTGATTCTTTCAGTTAAAGGCATATAACCATGCCAGCCAGCACCGGTGCCAAAGCAGTACATTGCTTCAATGCGATCATGATATTTGCTTAATCCCAAGGCCTGTCCGCCATAGGAATGGCCAATCATATAAATGTCCAGACCGGTTCGGCTGAGATAATCAATCGCAGCGCTGAGATCATATTGCCCCCAGTCCAGATATGACATTTTAAAATTCTTTAAACATTTAGGCGCAGAATCAGCCACGCCACGATAATCAAAAGTCAGCACTTGAAAACCTGCCTGTGCTGCATACTCGGCAAAGCGCCGGTAAAAAGCTTGGGGAACACCGGTCGCACAGGCAATGACAATATTGGCTTTGGCATATTCACAACGGTAAAGCTTGCCGGTTAAGGTATAGCCATCTTCTGCCAGAAACTGCACGGTTTCGACCTGAACTTTTCCTTGTAGCATACTGGATATCCTTATACGTGGATTGAATCAGGGGAGGTGAATCTATATTATTTTTAATCTGATCTAAGCCATGATGTCAAAACTCACGAGTCGTAAATGACATCTATGCTTACCTATATTGCATGTAATCGCCTCATACAAAAGGAAGGGCTGCCTCATGCTGATTGATTTTCATCAGGCACAATTACAGAAATTTATGGCTTTAGCGACTCAGGTTGAAGCTGAACCGGAACACTATTTACAGTTTGATTCCGTTTCTGATTTTTATAAGGCCAGCTGGTTAAAGAAATTTCCTGCGGGTACGGTCTGGTATGCTTCCGGCCTAGATGATGGGGCAGAAGAATTTCATGCGGTCATTGAGTATCGTGAAGTTCAGCTTTTACTCAGCTGTGGACCCTGTATATCTGCAAAAATTGCCTGGAAACATTGACCTCAATGCCAATTTTTCTCAATAAAAAAATAATGACAGCCGATGTAAAATTGACTTAAATAGCTTATCTTCTCTGTCAGATGATTCATTTGACTTAATTTGAGTCCATAACCCCTAATAAAAATAAGGAAAATAGATATGGCCCACCAGTTTACCGTAAATGCAATTATTCGCGGTGTTTCGATTGATGAGTTTAAACGTCTGGCAAATGACATCAGTTTGCATGAAGCGGTTTGTCATCGGATCCCTGCTCAAAATATGGAAATTCTGGTTTCAGAAAAGCAGGGACACCTGTATACCCTGAAACGTGCCTACAATCTGGATGTCAAAATCCCAGATATTGCCAAAAAACTGCTAAAAGATGCATTTCGCTTGCAACGTACCGATGTTAGCAATTTAGAAGAAATGACTTCTGTTGTGGAACTAGGTGCCAATCTGCCAATTGAAGCCAAATGTCAGCGTGCCGTTACAGGTGATGAACAGCAGATCCAGTTCCTGTTGAACTGGACGGTGAATGTGAAAGTGCCTTTGGTCGGTGGCATGCTGGAAAAACATGCCGAAGGTGAAATCCGTAAATTCAGTGAGATCGAGATCAGCATCGTGGAAGATGAGCTACGCAAGAATCTGAAGGCTTAAGCTCGTATTTTTACGCTTAGGAAAAGAGCCTGTGAGTCAGGCTCTTTTTTATTTTAGGCTGTTTTTTCAAATTTGCTGCGGTAAAGCAGGGCAGTAAATAGCGTCACTAGACAAACGGTCCAGATATAGTACAGGGCACCAATATTGCTATATAGGCTCAACCATTGTACCAGTGGCAAGGTGATTCCACCTGCAATCGCATAGGCCAGATTATAGGAAAATGAAATTCCGCTGAAACGGATTTGTGCCGGGAACATTTTCACCATGCTATAGGACACCATGCCCACGGTTCCTGAGCTCAGGCCTAGGAGCATATACAGCATGAATACGGTAGATGCTTCAACATTACCTAGACTGTGATAAAAAATCCCAGCCATTGCCGCGACAAAAATAGAGCCAAGCAAAATCACTTTACCTGCACCGAAACGGTCAGCCAGTACACCCGCAATAATGCAACCGAGCATTTGCATCAGGATCGCAGCACTTTGCATTTTGAATGCATCAGCACGTTCGAAGCCAAAACTGGCCACCAGCAGATTCGGCATCGCCAGAATCAAGACCACCACACAGCCGGTCAGGAACCAGGTAAATAACATCCCAATGCCTACAGCAGTTTTGTGGCTTAATAGTACCTGTTTGACTGGTAATTCTTTCGCCAGTTCTTTTTTCGCCTGCATGGCTTTAAAGACTGGAGTTTCTTTCAAATAACTGCGCAGGTACAGTGCCACAAAACCGAAAATCCCACCCAGAATGAAAGGAACGCGCCAAGCCCAGTCTTTGATTTCCGCTTCAGTGAACTGAAGTGAAATAAATAGCGACATTAGGGCACCAAGTAGAATCCCGAGCGATAGGCCGGCAGTCAGCAAACCATTGGCAATCCCAATTCGGCGTTCTGGCACATGCTCTGACACAAAGGTCCAGGCAGCCGGAATTTCACCGCCAATCGCAATACCTTGAATAACACGCATCAATAGCAGCAGTAATGGTGCAGCATAACCAATACTTTCAAAGGTTGGCATGATCCCGATCATGAGGGTCGGTAGCGCCATCAGCAAGATGGATAGACTGAATAGACGTTTACGACCGATCAGATCCCCAAAATGTGCCATCACCACACCACCGAGTGGGCGGAAGAAATAGCCTGCAGCAAAGATGCCATAGGTATTCAGCATGGCCCAAAATGGACTCAGGGTACTTGGAAAGAACAGTTCGGAAATTAGTTTGGCGTAGAACACATAAATGACAAAATCATAGAATTCCAGTGCGCCACCTAGGGACGATAGTCCGAGGGTGCGTTTATCAGCACGGCTCAGATAGGGTTGTGCATTCATGTGGTCGTTCCATTATTTAATATCCATGACTTGAATGCTGATTTTAAAGAAGGGTTATTTTCTTGAATAATCAATCTTTCTTTGTTTAATCTAAACTAAAAGTTATTAAAATTTGAACGAACGAAATTATTTGGAATATTTTGATTAATTATTTTCCTGTTAAGTGAAGTTTTTAAGGCAACCATAAGCTGGATTTCGACATACTACTTAAAACACAGCTTATCTTTTTTAGACGTATTTATTCATTTTAGTATGATGTTCATTCTGTAATTTTCCCTCTAAGATAGAGTTAAATGAAAAAAATACAGGATAGCGCGATGACAAATACCTTGGCGGTGGCACAGCAAGGTGAGGCCATTTTAACCCTAATTGCCAGTCCGGTCACACAGGCTGAATTTGACAGTGACTGGTTGCGGCAATTTAACAGCGCCTTGATGGAGACCATGCAACAACGTCAGGGCGTGGGCATTGCAGCACCGCAGGTTTATGTCTCTAAACGCATTATTATTGTCGCATCACGGCCCAATTTACGTTATCCAGACGCGCCGTATATGGAAGCTGTGACCATGATCAATCCGGAGATTATCAGTACTTCAGCTACACAAGTATTGGGTGAGGAAGGCTGTTTAAGTGTGCCCGAGCAAAGAGGGAGGGTAGTTCGAGCAGAAGAGATTCAGGTACGTTATTTTACGTTAGAGGGAAATGAAATGGTTCAAGTGTTCAAAGGCTTTCCGGCACGAATTGTACAGCACGAAATTGACCACCTGAATGGAATTCTATTTGTAGAGAAGCTTGCAGAAGCATAATTACTTGGTCTGAATTGCAGTGCCATAAGCAAAGACTTCAACCATACCGCCTTGCATGCCAAGTTCAGTCGTACTGAGGCGGATTCCCATAATCTGGTCAGCACCCATTTTTTCTGCTTCCAGTTTTAATCGTACTATAGCTTCACGTCGTGCCCGTTCAACGACACTCTCATAACTGGTCAAACGGCCACCTAACATGTTTTGCACATTAGCAATCGCATATTTAAAGTAATCATGTGAAATCACCACATTGCTGCTGATCATATGGCCGGGGAATGTAGATTCGATGAAACGGCTATTATTGACCCGGATATAAGCCAAACGCTGTTCCTGTTCATCCAGATATTGCAGATGCTTGCGCTCGTTATAGCGACCAAAACCGAAACCCACACTGAACAGAATGGCAAAAATGACAATCTGTATAATCAATCCGTCCATGCATTAGTTCGCCTGTGAAAATGGATCAGGCAGTTTAGGCATGACGGGATCAACGATGACTGCTGTGCCATAAACAAACAGCTCAGAAGCACCTTGGGCAATATTTGAGGTAGAAAAACGGATACCTACAATCGCATTGGCACCCATACTGCGAGCTTTTTCAATCATTCGGTTCATGGCTTCCTGACGGGATTCTTCCAGTAATTCGGTATAAGCGGTCAACTCGCCGCCGACAATATTTTTCAGGCCGGCCAGCAAATCACGTCCAACATGCTTACTGCGCACAGTACTGCCATAAACCACATCAATCTGTTGGCGAATGGTATGTCCCGGTACAGATTCCAGATTGCTGAGTAACATTCATATCCCTAAATTAGAAAAAATACTTTGATTATTATTACACTTAAAATAGATAGTTTAGTCATTATAAATTTCTTCAGATGACTCAGGCAGCTGGGGTAAATACTTTGTTTGGATCACCCCTTGAGCTGACCAATAGGGAAGTTCAAGTTCAGTAATACCTTCTGCATAAGAAGCCAATTCATACAATGGATAGACAAATACAATTCCATTGGCATTGAAATAGAAATTATCACTTACTTCAAATGCATTTTGCTCAATATGATGTTGTTCAAGCCACTCACGATTATGTTCGTAAAGTTCAGTTTTGAGTTTTTCTTTGCTTGCAGGTGCCAAAATATCATTCAGGCTTAAACGCTGCTTGGTATTGAGATCAAAAATAACGTAGTCACTATGATGCATACCATGTGCAGCGCCTGCTGGGTAATATTCGGAAAAGTATGTAAAGTTTGCGATATTGTAATGCTGACCGATATAACGTACAGCAGTGGTACTGTAGTTGGTTAATGGCATTTCAGGATCAAGAGTGACCTCTACAGCAGGTGATTTGTCGAAAGCTTCAGCATGGTCTTTTTGTAAACGCTCCAAAAAATATTGGTTTAACCAATTTACATTCGTTTTCACTGTTTGCAGATGATATTTAGTGCAACTGGCAAACTCATCCTCACTGGCTGGATGGCATACTTCATTTTTACTGAGCTGTACACGTTCAGTTTTAGCCTTAATCAACGGTAAGCTTTCTTTTTCAGCGACGGTTTCCGCTGTTGGTTCAGGTTTTGAATCTACTGTATTTTTTTGTTGGCATGCGGTTAAGAAAATTGAACTTACCAAGGCAGATAACAATATTTTTTTCATCGATTTACATTTTATAAAGTGTTAAGTCTCATCCAATTGAGTATACAGATTTCTTGATTCAATAAAATATATCGGCTATTGGACCAACGTATAAAAAAAGCCCACCGAAGTGAGCTTTTCTGAAAAAGAGATTAAGCTTATTTTGCCTGTTCGGCACGACGCTGTTCGGTCACAGACGGGCGATACGGTACGGTGTCGGAAGTGTTAACTTTCAAACCACCACCAAGACTCTTGTACAGTTCAACCTGGCTGTTCAGATTCGCTTGTTCAAGTAATAACAAACCTTGTTCTGCTGCATATGAAGCACGTTGTGCATCCAGTACAGTTAGATAGCTGTCAATACCGGCACGGAAACGTGCTAGAGACAGACGGTAAGTGGTATTGGTTGCATCGACCAGACGGCGTTGAGCAGCAATACGGTCACCAATGTTCTGTCGTACCGCCAGGGCATCATTCACTTCGCGGAATGCAGTCTGAATTGATTTTTCATAATCTGACAGCGCAATTTGCTGATCTGTTTCAGAAATACGGATGTTGGCCTGACGTGTACCCCAATCGAAAATTGGAATATCCAGACTTGGGCCTATAGACCACGCAAAACTGCCAGATTTGAACAGATCACCCAGATCCGCAGATGCAAAACCTGCAGAACCCGTCAGACTGATGGTTGGGTACAGACGTGCGCGAGCTGCCGCAATATTGGCACCTGCCGCAGACAGACGGTATTCAGCTGCACGTACATCCGGACGGTTAATCAGTAGGTCACTTGGTAAGCCAGCACCTAGTGCTGCATTAGAGGTAATGCGGGTAACACGTTGTGCCGGTAACAGGTTGGCCGGTACAGGTTGACCCACAAGCAGGTTTAGCAGGTTTTGTGCCTGAGCCACCTGGGTGCGATAGTTGGCAACATCATTACGCGCAGTTTCAACAGAAATTTGCGCCTGACGTACTGGAAGTTCGCTATCGATCCCAACATCAAAACGTTTCTTGTTCAGGTTGTAAGATTCAAGCTGGGCTTTCAGCGTTTGCTCAGCCAGCGCCAGATTGGCATTGGCAAATGAGTAACTCAGCCATGCTTGGGCCACCTGACCGATCAGGGAGATCTGAGTCGCATCACGCGCACTTTGAGTCGCCAGATAAGTATCCAGTGCATTGTCACGCAAGCTACGCACACGACCCCAGAAATCCAGCTCAAATGCAGTTACGCCTAGACCGACATTATAAGTCGTCACAGCGCCACGGCTTTGCGGGTTGTTACTGCCAGTATCCTGACGTAACACGCTGCCGCTCGCACCAATGGTTGGCAGACGGTCATTTTCAGAAATCTGATAAGCCTGTTGGGCACGCTGAATGTTTAATGCGGCAGTACGCAAATCACGGTTATTGGTCAATGCCAAGTCCAGTACCTGTAACAGGCGCTGGTCAGCAAAGAATTCTTTATAACCCTGTTCTGCTACAGAAGTACCTGAAGCATTGGTATAACTGCTTGGGATATTTGCCTCTGCAACGGGCTCTGGCCCACGCATACTTTGACAGGCTGTCAAAGCAAGCGCGAGGGCAGAAACCGCAATACCACGGCCTGTATGCGACCATAAGTTTTGCATCACGATACATGCTCCTGATTATTTTGTTGTTTTGGTTTGTATTTAAAGATACTTCGAATCCAGACATAGAATACAGGAATAAAGAAGATCCCTAACAAGGTTGAGCTAATCACACCACCTAAAACACCATAACCGACCGAGTGTTGGCTACCTGCACCTGCACCTGAAGCAAGTGCTAGTGGAAGTACACCAAAACCAAAGGCTAAAGTGGTCATAATGATTGGACGTAAACGCATTTTTGCAGCATGCAAGGTCGCTTCAAACAGGTCTTCACCTTTTTCTTGTAGCTCTTTGGCAAACTCCACAATCAAAATCGCGTTTTTGGCAGATAAACCAATCACGGCAATAATCGCTACCTGGAAGTAGATGTTATTCGACAGGTTCGGATCTTTAAACAGAATCATACCGCCAAAGGTCAATAGTAATGCACCCACGATACCTAGTGGTACAACCAAAAGAACCGAGAATGGAATTGACCAGCTTTCATACAATGCAGCCAGACACAGGAACACGATCAACAGTGAAAGCGCGTACAAGAATGGTGCTTGTGCGCCAGACTCACGTTCTTCCAGAGACAGACCAGTCCATTCATAGTCGAAACCTTGCATGCCCATTTCAGGAAGCTTGGCAATGATTTCTTCCATTGCGCGCATTGCATCACCTGAGCTCACACCCGGTGCTGGTGTACCCTGAATGTTCATCGCAGATACGCCGTTATAGCGTTCCAGACGAGGCGAACCATAGGTCCATTCGCCGGTTGCGAATGCCGAGAACGGAACCATTTCGCCACGGTTGTTACGAACATACCACTGGTTCAGGTCTTCCGGCATCATACGAGAGCTGGCTTCACCCTGAACGTACACTTTTTTCACACGACCACGGTCAAGGAAGTCGTTAATGTACGAACCACCCCACGCCATGCTCATGGTGCTGTTAATTTCAGAAATGCTGACACCTAAAGCACCGGCTTGTGCATGATCGACAATCACACGGTACTGCGGGTTATCTTCCTGACCATTTGGACGAACACCTGCAAGACGTTTGTCTTGTGCAGCTAGACCCAGAACAGTATTACGCGCTGCTAAAAGTTGCTCATGGCTTTGACCACTTGCTGCTTTTAACTGCATATTAAAGCCGGCAGATACACCCAGTTCAGGCATTGCTGGCAATTGTAATGGCATGATGTAAGACGCATCTTTCACAATCATGTTCAGTGCCATACCACGCTGGATAATTGCACCGACCTGTGATTCTGGTGTGGTACGTTCAGACCAGTCTTTCAGTTTGATAAATGCCAGACCAGCGTTTTGACCTACACCTGTGAATGAGAAACCAGCCACACTGAAGACAGATTGGACATGATCTTTTTCATTTTCCAGGAAGTAGCCTGTCATGGTATTGATGACTTTATCGGTACGTTCCAAGGTTGCATTTGGTGGCAACTGTACCAGCGTCATCACGACACCTTGGTCCTCATCAGGTAAGAATGAAGAAGGCAGTTTCTGGAAGATCAGCACAATAATCCCGATCACCACCGCATAGATGATACCGGAGAAAATCTTGTGGTGGGTCATACGATTGACACCGCCCTGATATTTCACAGAAACACGGTCAAAGCTATGGTTAAACCAGCGGAAGAAACGCGCAGCCGGGTTGTTGCTTTGCGGCTTGTTCGGATCATGCTGTTTCAGAATGGTCGCACACAGGGCAGGGGTAAAGGTTAAGGCCACCACCAGAGACAGAACCATTGCTGTGACCAGCGTGATTGAGAACTGGCGATAGATAACCCCTGTAGAACCACCAAAGAATGCCATTGGTACGAATACTGCAGACAGTACAGAGGTAATACCGATCAGCGCACCAGAGATCTGTTTCATCGACTTTGCAGTCGCCGTCACAGGATCAAGATGCTCTTCAGCCATGACACGTTCAACGTTTTCGACCACAACGATCGCATCATCGACTAACAGACCAATTGCAAGAACCATCGCAAACATGGTCAAGGTATTGATCGAGAAGCCGAAGATATTAATGATTGCAAAAGTACCTAATACAACCACTGGAACGGCCATGGTTGGAATAATCGTTGCACGCCAGTTCTGCAAGAACAGGAACATCACGATGAAGACCAGAATGACCGCTTCGATTAGGGTATGAACCACCGATTCAATCGATAACTGAATAAATGGTGTGGTATCAAATGCCAGGGTATCCACCATCCCTTGCGGATAGTTCGGACGTAACTGTTTTAGCCGTTCTTCAACTGCTTCAGCGGTATCCAGCGCATTGGCGCCAGTTGCAAGTTTAATCGCAACACCGCCAGCCGGTTTACCGTTGAATTTAGAATCAAACTGGTAGTTGTCTGCACCCAGTTCTACACGTGCGACATCGCCCAGACGGACTTGAGCACCTGAAGTGGTATTTTTCAAGAAGATGTTTTCGAACTGTTCAGGTGTTTGCAGCAGACTTTGCGCATTCACCGTCGCATTCAGCACCTGACCTTCAATCTGTGGCGCACCACCTAATTGACCGACAGCCACCTGAGCGTTCTGGGTACGGATTGCCTGAGCCACATCACTTGGAGTCACTTGCAGACTAGCCATTTTGGCAGGATCCAGCCAGATACGCATTGCATAAGAACCACCAAAGACCTGAACTTCACCAACCCCGGCCACACGGCTTAAAGGTTCAGAAATGTTTGAGTTCACATAGTCTTTAATGTCATCTGCAGTCAGGCTGCCATCAGGAGAATAGAAGGCTAATACCTGAAGGAAGCTGGCACCAGATTTGGTAACACGTACACCCTGACGTTGTACATCATCAGGCAAAAGTGCAGTCGCTGACTGTAACTTGTTTTGTACCTGTACCTGTGCGATATCAGGATCGACACCCTGTTCAAAGTTTAAGGCGATGGATGCCTGACCGTTACCGGCACTGTTCGAAGAAATATAACGCAAGCCATCCAGACCGTTCATCTGCTGCTCGATGATCTGCGTTACTGTATTTTCTACAGTCGCTGCAGATGCACCCGGATAAGTCGCAGAAATGGTGACTGTCGGTGGCGCGATCGTCGGATATTGAGCAATTGGCATTTTGCTGATGGTCAAAATACCCGCCAGCATAATTACCAATGCAATCACCCATGCAAAAATCGGGCGATGGATAAAGAATTGAGCCATGAACCATTACTCCTTATGCATTTGCAGCAGGTTTTTGTTCAGGTTGTTTCTTTGCATCATCTGCCTTTCTTACATCTGCTGCAGGTTGTTGTGCAGCTGGTTGAGCAGCACCTTGTGGGGCAGCTGCTTGAGGTTGATAAGGTTTAGGCACCACTTGCTGTTCAGGTTTTACCTTGGCAATACCATCAACAATCACTTTATCACCCGGATTCAAACCTTCGGTTACGATCCAGTTGCTGCCTTGAGTCCCGACTGTCGTTACTGGACGTGGAGTCACTTTATTGTCAGCACCTACCAGCATCGCCATAGCCTGACCCGTAGGCGTACGGGTTAACGCTGCTTGTGGAATCAGGAAGGCATTTGGAATTTCGCCTTGTACGATTTGCGCTGTGGCAAACATACCTGGCAGAAGTAAATGGTTTTTGTTCGGGAATACTGCACGTAAAGTCACAGTACCTGTTTCAGGGTTCACGCTGGCATCCGAGAATGCAAGGCGGCCTTCGACAGGGTAGATGCTGCCATCTTCAAGCTTTAACTTCACTTTGGTGTTGTTTGAGCTGTTGAGGTTGCCTTTACTTAGCTGTTGACGCAGGCGCAGCAATTCAGCACTGGATTGGTTGATATCTACATAGATTGGATCTAGACGCTGAATCGTAACCAGTGGTTCTGTCTGATTTGCAGTTACTAACGCACCCGCCGTAATCGAAGAACGGTTGGTTTGACCAGAAATCGGGGCACGTACGGTTGAATAGCCCAGATTGATTTCAGCATTACGTAAAGTTGCACGGTTGGCATTCAAATCAGCTTCAGCCAGTTTGACCTGTGCTGCGATGTCATCGTATTCCTGTTTAGAAATGGCATTGGTACCGACCAGTTGACGGTAACGGCCTTCTTTAACACGCAATACACCTAAATTCGCTTCAGCACGGGCAATCGCTGCACGAGCATTATCGACAGTAGTACGGTTAGTGCTTGAATCGATTTCATAAAGCGCCTGACCTTCACGGACATAGCTACCCTCAGTGAATAAGCGTTTAAGCACCACACCACTAGCCTGTGGACGTACTTCAGAAATCTCAAATGCTGTTGTACGACCTGAGAGCTCTACAGACTGCTCGACACTTTGTGGCTGTGCAACAAGAATACCGACTTCAGTCGGTGGCATTTGCTGCTGAGCACCAGCTTGCTGGCCCTCTTTAGGATCTTTGCTACAACCAACAAGTGCAAGACTTGTTGCTAATGCGCAAGCAGTCAGGGCGGGTGCCCAAAGCTTTGCAGACATCATTGTTCCACCTCAATTGGATTCTTATCTAAATTTTTTTATTTGTGAGCCGTGCAATATCTGATCCAGACCATATACCACAACGAAATCCAAATAAAACTTATACTCCAGCCGGATATGACATCTGAAGGAAAATGTACGCCTAAGTAAACTCTTGAAATACCCATAATCAGCATCCATGCACCTGTACCCATCCAGATGATGGTATGTCGGGGATGTTGCCGATATATGAATATTGCCAGACAGCCGAGACAGGCTGCATAGACACTATGGGCACTCGGGAAGGAGCTTCCATAGCTTTCAACCAGATGAAAAGACTCTGCTGGTCGAGATCGGGCAATACTGAATTTTAAAAGCCAGCCTAGGAGAATTCCTCCGATAATTCCGATACATATAAAAATTACGCTTGCATACTTTTTATACCACAGTAGAAAAATACACCATAGTGTGGATAAAAATAATACAAATGGCATGCCACCTATCACTGATAAGGACTGATTAATTTGATTTAAAAATTCTGTGCGATAGCCGCTAATCCATTCTATTGCAAGCACATCTAACTGGCTTAAAGTTGCAATATCAAGAAATAACACACTGAAAATTAAAAATAAAATTCCGACAATAAGTAACAAGTAATGCATGCCAAAAATCCTTGTCCTTTTAACCGTTATTCAACCGGTTAACTGTCTGCGCTAAAGTGTACTTGCCAGTACACTTTTTTTCAAGAGTGCGTATTTTATGCAAATTCCATTTTTTATTTATGGGATTTTGTACCTAAATGCCCAAATATTCTCGCAATTTTACAGTTTTGTGGATGTATGATTTTCGTCAATTTCAATGGTTTGCTTCGGCGGCCAGAAAAACTCACTTGGGCGAGTAAGAAAGTGGGTCATGACCAGTTTAGCGAGCGGTTTCCATTGTTCGAAACGCACCCGTCGTGCGCGTAATGCCACAATAATGGTCAGGCTAAAACTTACAAAAAGGTTAGTCAGGCCAATCAGCAGAACACCCAAGAAAGAGATAATGATGAGTCCAATATCTGGACCATTAATATTGATCAGTCCTTGGATAAAGTTGGCAGACGCAAAGGCAATATGACGAATATCTAAAGGCAAACCGAGAATGAAACCAATAGTACCCATACTGCCCAGCATAACCCCAAAAATGAAATTACCCGCCAGTGCACCTAGATTACGCTCAATATAATCGGCAAATCGATGCAGACGTTCTTGTCCCATCAGTTGCGACAGGCGCACATGAGCTCTCAGACGAGGACCAACCTTCCGATACACTGCCATATTATCGAAATAACCGGCTAATAGGCCTGACAGGAACAAACATACTCCAGCCACTGCTGCATGAGGAATCGCCAAAGAAGTAAATGGATTCAGGTCATATAAGGTTTTGGCTGCTTTGGCATGTGTCATTAATGGCTCATGTAGGGCAAATTCCCACATCAGGGCAATCAGTGCTGCAACCGGAATTGCGATGGAAATATTCCCAAGAATTGCGACAAACTGGGTCCGAATGATATTCACAATCAGTGCAGCCAGTTCAGCAATCTGGGCGGTTTTCGAACCCTTACGCTGTTGTACGGTAGAAGCGAGTGCAGCTGCAGTCATCGCCGGCTGTTTGGTTGCAACGGTGAAGTGCAGCACATGAATGAGCATAAAACCGAGCGAATAGTTCATGCTATAGCTAAAGGCCTGCATTAAAGGTGCCATCGTGACACGCGCCATTAAGACTTTCAGCGAAGCCATAAAGGCAATGATGACACCGGCACCGGCTGCCGATTTGTACATGGCCAGAAAGCCTTGCTTGTCGGTACTTACATAATGTTCACCGGTTTTACTGGCATTTTCAGTCACCTGTAAAGCCAGGAGTTCACTATTGGTAGTCAGTAAGGCACGCACACTGCGTTCACTATAAATTGCTTCGGTAATATCGGCGATAAACAGGCCAATGGATTGATAACGCAGGTCATCATCATCCAGCACCATATTCAGCAGGATTTCAATCCGTTCCAGACACTGTTCCAGTAAGGCCAGCATATAGGTCAGGCTGACACTGACCCCAATCCGTTTGGTAGAGCGGCGAATTTTGGCGACAACATCGTGACACTGCTCCAGCATGACCAGAGCTTGGGAAGCATCTGGCGGCGTAATCGCATCCACCAGTTCTACCGTGTTATAGCGTTTTTTATATTCCTGGATAAATTCAATGATCTCACGATTTTGCACCAGAAAAGGTGATTCATATTCCATGAGCTCAGGCTGAGCATTAATAAATTCAGGATGCAGACCGATCCCACTCACCCGGTAGGACAGAATCGTTAGTGCTTTAATGATCTGATCTTTGATTCGGGTTTTTTCTACCTGATTAGAATGACCCTGATTTACAACAGCAAAAAGTCGCTGCCAGTCTGCTTCATCAAAATAATCCAGCCAGTATTTATCGGTACGCAAATAGAAAATTTTGCGGAACAATTCCTGAAGTTGTAGATGATCTGGAATCACCGGCAGGATATGTGCCCCGATCCGCTGATTCAGCTGGTTCCAAAAACCATCTAGAGAAAGAATCCCAGTATCGGAAAACAGGCTGGCTTGTTTATAACGATTGATAACTCTTAAAGTGAAACTTTGTAAGGTTAAGACTGCATTGGGAGTGAGCAGTAAGGCCCGGATAAATGCATTAAATTTTGTTTCGATTTCTTCTGTATTTCTGCTGTCTTCTGGGCGTATACGTTCTACAAGTTGGATGAGCAAATTCTCATCCAGCACCGCCTGTGGTTGTTCAAGCTGGTGCTGCATGCTTTGAAAAATATCAAGAAAATTAATATGCATAGGCGAGGTAAGCGGCTATTGAATCCGGTGAAGAGCCAGTTTGGCCAGATTAACGAGGGCCTGACGATACTCTGAATCGGGTAGTGCATTCAAGGCTTGAATTGCAATTTCTGTTTCTTCAGTTGCACGCTGGCGACAATAATCCAAGGCGCCAGAATCATTTACGATCTTGATGACTTCTGCCAAATGATCTGTTCCGCCCGTTGCAATACTGCGACGGATAATTTCATGTGATTCACCTGTAGTATTCTTCATGGCAGCAATCAATGGCAGGGTCGGTTTGCCTTCCATCAGGTCATCACCGATGTTTTTACCTAGGGTTTCAGCATCAGATGTATAGTCCAGAATGTCATCAATAATCTGGAAAGCATTACCGAAGTGACCGGCGAATTTACGTAACGGTTCACGGAACTCAGTCTTGTCGGAAAGAATAGCGGCACCTTCGGTCGCCAGTTCAAACAGGCGAGAAGTCTTGCCATGAATAATGCTCAAATAGGTTTCTTCTGAGGTTTCTGGCTGATGTTGCGATTGCAGTTGCAGAACTTCGCCTTCGGCAATTTCGCAGGTACCCGTAGAGAAGTCTTTGAGCAGGGTCATATTGTTAAGGTCGACCAACAAATCAAAGGCACGCGAAATTAGGAAATCACCCACTAGCACAGCTGTCTGATTGTTCCAGGTCGCATTGGCAGTTGGACGGCCACGGCGTAAGCCTGACTCATCCACAACATCATCATGAACTAGAGTTGCCGTATGCAACATTTCGATAATGGCGGCCAGTTTGCGATGTTGTTCCAGTTCCACTGCGCCACAGGCTTTTGCTGCCAACAGGCACATGATGGGGCGCATACGCTTGCCGCCAGCTTCAACCACATGCTTGCTGACCGCCATCACCAGCGCTACTTTTGAGGTAATTCCTTCGTTAATGAATGTGTCCATCGCAGCAAAGTCGTTAGCAACAGGAGCGAGAATATCTTGCTTAAAGTCGATGGCCATGTGAAAGAAAACCTCTAGTTTGGTAAATCGCAGCGGGTAGTTTAACAATTTATAACATGAGTGAAAGCTAAGAAAAGCACAAACTCCACTAAAAATCAGCTTTTTATAGCACTTCTTTGAGTTTAGCCTAAATTTTGACATTTAAAAAATGAACAATATCTTTCCGCTAAAGTTTTTTTCTAAACATTCTCAGGCAGTCGGAAAACTCGGAATTAAGCAGCGTTTTTTGGTCATTATATCCGGCATTAATATTTGATTTTGAATGAATAATTTAATGATTTATAGGCTTTGTAATAGAGTTCATGATTATTTCCTTAAAATGGCTTGTTGTTTCTTATAATATCCCTTAAAATCTTTGCCCTTGTATAACCCCCAGTGGCGCGCGTTTTAAGATCGATATATTCCTTTATCGGCACGTCGACACGGGCATGTTTGGAGTACATTATGTACGCAGTAATCCAAAGCGGTGGTAAACAGCACCGTGTAGTTGAGGGTGAAACCCTTAAAGTTGAATTATTGAAAGCTGAAACTGGTTCAACAATTACGTTTGATGACGTACTTATGCTTGTAAACGGTGATAGCATTCAAATCGGTGCTCCAGTTGTAGCTGGCGCTAAAGTAACTGCAGAAGTAGTTAGCCATGGTCGTCACGACAAAATCCGCATCATCAAAATGCGTCGTCGTAAGCACTACCGTAAACAACAAGGTCACCGTCAATGGTTCACTGAGTTGAAAATTACTGGTATCTCAGGCTAATTACTAGGAGTAAATAGACATGGCAACTAAAAAAGCCGGTGGTTCGACTAAGAACGGTCGTGATTCGAATCCTAAGATGTTAGGTGTTAAAGTTTACGGTGGCCAAACTGTAACTGCAGGTAACATCATCGTTCGTCAACGTGGTACTGAATTCCACGCTGGTCAAAACGTAGGTATGGGCCGTGACCATACATTATTTGCTACTGCTGATGGCGTAGTAAAATTCGAAGTGAAAGGTCAATTTGGCCGTCGCTACGTATCTGTTGAAGCATAATTTGCTGAAATAGAAAAAAGACCCACAGTTTCTGTGGGTTTTTTTATGCATGAAGATTTATCGGCTTATAAAGCTGTGACAGCGAATGTAAATATCACTATTGAATCTTCATCATGATGAATAAAAGCAGGAATTCTGCATTAATAACAATACAAAACTTCTTATTTTCTATCATCTTAGTTCGAGAAATTGGTTTAATATGAGCCATTAGATAAATAGCAATATGCAAATACAAAAAGGTGAGATTATGAGTATGCTTCGTAAAACTGTATGTGCCATAACAATCGGTACGGCGACACTGGCACCTGTCATGAGCACGACTGTATTTGCCGCAACTGCAGCGACGGAGCAGCAAGCTACTGCAAACCTGGTGAAACAGCTCAGCAATATCCGTAGCTTAACTGCAAATTTTGAACAAACGACTAAAGTCACGAATCCGAAAGCGACCCAGAAAAAAGGCTTGACCGCGCAGCACATGAACCAGACCTTTAAAGGTGTGATGAAAGTGGCCCGTCCGGGTAAATTCTACTGGGAAACTTCTAGCCCATCTAAACAGACCATTGCTACTACAGGTAAAACCGTATGGATCTATGATCCAGACTTGCAGCAAGCAGTGCGTCAGAGTCTAGACGATCAAGTGGCAAATACACCGGCATTATTATTGTCCGGCAATACCAGCCAGATTATGCAATCTTATCGCGTAACTCAGCCGAATAAAGCTAAAACCTATTACACGCTTTATCCGAAAAATACCGATGGGGTGTTTGAAAGCCTGACTATTAGTTTTGGTGCGAACAAAGCGCCTAGCTTGATGATTTTGCAAGATTCCTTAGGTCAGACTACGAATATTAAATTTAGTAATGTAAAACTGAATACCACGATTCCGGCATCTACGTTTAACTTTACTCCGCCAAAGGGCACAGACATTATTGATCAGTAAGCATCAATACACCCTAAATAAAAAAGCAACCTCCGGGTTGCTTTTTTTGTTCCTGATCGGGATGGATTTGGAGTCATTACAAGGTTGGCGTATATCTAGAAGTTCGAGTGTTTTAGAATAAACAAAAGTTGAGTCAATGAAATTGCAAAATTTTAGGAGCTCAGGATGAAAATCACTTTATATAAAATAGGCTGGATCGGTTGTATCTTATGTTTGAATCTGGGGTTATTTGCCTGTCAGCCTCAAACCTCTTCAGTCACTACATCCGCGCAATCAGAAGACACGGGGCAAATTCAGTCCAAAACAATTCCGGTTAAAGATGCTAATCAGGTCGTGTGTGAAATCGAAGGTTGTGTGCGTTTTGATTTGCAGACTGTAGATACCAATATAAGCTGGATTGATCAGTATTTTATGGAGCGGATCCAGCGTACTGAGCCGGTCGCTTTTAGCAAAGTGACCAGTAATAAAATTAAAGCAAAGGATGAGCCGAAATTTATTGATCAGCGTTCCATTCAGGTGAGTTACCTGAATCAGCATGCTCATCTAGCTACTTTTATCTTCAAAACTACTCATCAGCCTGAACGTGCCCAGTCACAATCTCATAGTGAATATGTCAATCTAGATATAAAACAGAAGAAACGTCTAGCTCTTCATCAGGTTGTGCGCGGTAATACAGATGAAAAACTGAAACAGGCTCTATATCAAGCAAATAAAGACTGGCTAGATCGCTATCAAATCACCCAGCAGAAATTAGCATTGAGCGACAATTATTATTTTGACGGTCAGGGCTTGGTACTGGTTTATCCGGCAGGTGAGTTGAGTAAGCCAATCAGTGACATGGCAGAATTAAAAGTACCTTATACAGCATTAAGCGAGATCATCCGGCCTGAATATTTATCGCTTCTGCCTCAAACAAGCCTTTAAATATTGCGCTAATAAACTCCAGCCGGTAGGTCAGTCACTGTATTTTTTGACGTTAAGAGCTTACACTATAGCCAGTTTTTTTCTTATCCAAAGATTGGCTATGATCGACCCGAAATTACTTAGAAATAATATTGAGGCTGTAAATTTAGCCTTGGCAAAACGTGGTGTTCAACTGAATGTTGAGGAGTGGGCATCATTAGAAGCTCGACGTAAAGAGATTCAATCCAAAACTGAATCCTTGCAAGCTGAGCGTAATGCCGGTGCCAAGCAAGTGGGTCAGATCAAAAAAGCAGGTGGCGATGTTTCTGAAATTATGGCACGCATGTCTGCGATTGGTGATGAAATTAAGGCTGCTGAAGCTGCTCTGGCTGAACTGCAAGCTGAACTAGAAGAAAAATCACTGTCTATTCCAAACCTTCCAGATGAATCTGTACCTGAAGGTAAAGATGAAAATGACAACGTGGAAGTCCTGAAATGGGGTACACCACGCGAATTTGATTTTGAAATCAAAGACCATACTGACCTGGGCGAAATGATGGGCGGTCTGGAATTTGAAACTGCGACCAAACTGACCGGTTCACGTTTTAGTGTTCTGAAAGGTCCTTTAGCGCGTCTACAACGTGCCATCACTCAGTTCATGCTGGATACGCATACCACTAAAAATGGCTATACCGAAGCCTATGTTCCTTATTTGGTGAATGCAGACTCTCTACGCGGTACTGGTCAGTTACCGAAATTTGAAGAAGACCTGTTCAAGTTGCAAGGCGAGAAAGAATTTTATTTAATTCCAACGGCTGAAGTACCTGTAACTAACTTCGTGCGTGATGAAATCATCGATGCCGACCGTCTGCCACTGAAATATGCAGCACATACTCCATGTTTCCGTAGTGAAGCCGGTTCTTATGGCCGTGATACCCGTGGTCTGATCCGTCAGCACCAGTTCGACAAAGTTGAGATGGTTCAGATCGTGAAACCTGAAGACTCTATGCAGGCACTGGAAGAGTTGACTGGTCATGCAGAAGGTATTTTGCAGGCATTAGGTCTGCCATACCGTAAAATCATTCTGTGTGGCGGTGATATGGGCTTTGGTGCATGCAAAACTTATGACCTTGAAGTCTGGGTGCCAAGTCAAAATACGTATCGTGAGATTTCATCTTGCTCAAATATGTGGGATTTCCAGGCACGCCGTATGAAAGCGCGTTACCGTGCTGACCAGAAAAAAACTGAATTCGTACATACGCTGAATGGTTCAGGTCTGGCTGTAGGTCGTACTTTACTGGCAGTGATGGAAAACTATCAACGTGCTGATGGTTCAATTGAGATCCCTGAAGTACTGCGTCCGTATATGGGTGGCGCAACTTACATCGACTAAATATCGGTGTATGCACTAAAATGTGCATGAAAATTGCTTAGACAGTCAGATTTAAAACTTTTTGAGGCATTTTGTGGATATCTTTCCAATCTCGTTAAAGTTGCAACAGCAACCTTGTCTGATTGTCGGTGGTGGACATATTGCATACCGTAAAGCGGTATTGCTACAGAAAGCAGGGGCAGTCATTTCGGTGGTTGCCCCTGAGATCGAAGCGAGTCTGCTTGAGATTGTTCAAGCGACCGCCGGTCAATATGTTCAGGCACCTTTCAATTCTGAAATTCCTCTACGTTCCTACCGTCTGGTGATTGCAGCGACCAATGATGCTCGAGTCAACCGTCAGGTGTTTGAAGACTGTGAAGCTGAAAATGTGCTGGTCAACAGTGTTGATGATCCACCACATTGCCGTTTCATGGTACCAGCGATTATCGACCGCTCACCACTGATTATTTCAGTCGCGAGTAACGGTACTTCACCGGTATTGTCCCGTCAGATCCGTACTCAGCTTGAAGCTACCATTCCGCATGGTATGGGTAAACTGGCTGAGTTCTCTGGTAAGTGGCGTAGTGCAGTTAAAGCCAAGATCACTAATCCCGATGAACGCCGTATCTTCTGGGAAGATTTATATGCCAGTCCTTTGAAAGAACAGGTATTTAATGACAATCTGGCTGAAGCTGACCGTCTGATTGAACAAGCTTTAAATGAATGGCAAAAGCCAAAAGGTGAGGTTTATCTGGTCGGTGCTGGACCGGGTGATCCAGAGTTATTGACGCTAAAAGCCTTACGTTTGATGCAACAAGCCGATGTGGTGATCTATGACCGTTTGGTCTCTGCACCAATCATGGATCTCTGTCGCCGTGATGCAGAGAAGATCTATGTCGGTAAGGCGCGGTCTAATCATGCAGTGCCACAAGAAGGAATTAATGCCTTACTGGTGAAATATGCCAGCGAAGGCAAGCGCGTTTGTCGTCTAAAAGGCGGTGATCCGTTTATCTTTGGTCGTGGCGGTGAAGAGATTGAAGAGCTGTTTGCTGCTGGCGTGGCCTTTCAGGTCGTGCCTGGCATTACTGCAGCTTCAGGCTGTTCAGCTTATGCTGGTATTCCGCTCACTCATCGTGATTATGCGCAAAGCGTGCGCTTCCTGACAGGTCATTTAAAAGAAGGTTCACCAGAGCTGCCTTGGAATGAACTGGTCTATGAAAACCAGACCTTAGTACTGTATATGGGACTGGTTGGACTGGAAAAAATCTGTGCCCAATTGATTGAGCATGGTCAGCGTCCAGATATGCCAGTAGCCCTAGTCTCAAAAGGCACCACACCAGAGCAAAAAGTCGTGGTGGGAACGCTCCAAGATATTGCATCGAAAGTGAATGAGCACCATATTCAGGCACCAACCTTGACCATTATTGGTGAAGTGGTGCGTTTACGTGAAAAATTGAAGTGGTCCTAAACGGCCATTGGACTCCCAAAAGTAGAGAAAAGCTGTGATCCATGTTGTTTTATATGAACCTGAAATTCCTGCCAATACAGGTAATATTATTCGCCTATGCGCAAATACGGGAGCACAGTTACATTTGGTCAAGCCACTTGGCTTTGAACTGGATGATAAAAAACTAAGACGTGCCGGTCTCGATTATCATGAATATGCCAATATGCAGATTTGGGAAAATATTGATGACTGTCTGGCCGATCTGGCTACTAAGGGCGTAGGTGTAGATGCAGTTTATCCGCTGACCACCAAAGGTTTTGAAACCCCGCATACCTCAGATCTAAATCGTTCTGTAGCCTTGTTGATGGGACCAGAAACTCGTGGCTTGCCAGAGCATGTACGTATGATGTTCCCGAAAGAGCATTGGATTCGTCTGCCAATGGCAGAGAATTCACGTAGCTTGAACTTGTCTAATGCGACTGCTGTGATTGTCTATGAAGCATGGCGTCAGCAGGGTTTTAAACCGCTTTAAGTTTATCGTACCAATTTAAAAAGCTGCCTAAGGGCAGCTTTTTTATTTTATGTAACAGATGTGGGTACATATTAGGTCTTTCAGGTAATCTTGTAGATAAGCTCTTGAGAATGTAGAAAAAAGGAACAAGATGTGAAAAAAGGATGGTTTTTAGCAGGCTGTAGTACGTTGTTGCTGGCCAGCATGATGACACAGGCTCAAGAAGCGCCACAGCAATTAGTATCATTACAAGATACAGTTCAGCCCATTACTCAGGAAGAAATCCGCCAAGGGCTGGCAGCGATGCAACAGCGCTTGAATAGCCGCATTGAGCAGTGGGGTAAAACCCTCAGCCGTGATGATTTCGAGTGGACTTGGCGTGGACGTCAGATGAAACCTGCCAAACGTCAGGAAGTTTGCGATATTTTTCAGGGCGTGGTGAATGAAATGTATCAAATGGCAGTGAAAAACAAGGCTCGGCTCAGTCCGGAAGATCAGAAACTATTATCCAATCGTGATCTGTTTATTGAAAAACTGGGCTTTCAGAATAACCGGGTAAATACCCAGATGGGCTTCGATTGTCGTCTGCAATAAGCTCAGTCTATTATCCAAGAAAATAAAAAAGGCGCATAAAGCGCCTTTTTTAGGTATGAACAATATCGATTATTCAAACTCGTTATGTTGTGGAGCAGGGTGCTTAAAGCCCTTGGTTTTATAACCCAGGTACAAAATACCGAACATCGCCCACCATAAACCGTATTTCAGTGCAGTTTCTTCAATTTCCAGCCACATCGCAAAGATGCTGATAAAACCAAGCATCGGGATGACCACAAAGCTGAAAATATCTTTCGCAGTTTTAGTACGGCCATCACGCAGTGCATAACGTGAAATTACTGACAGGTTCACGAATGTAAACGCAGTCAAGGCACCGAAGCTGATCATCGAAATCACGATATCCAGATCCATGAAGCCAGCAGTTAAGGCCACTGCACCTACAATCAGAATGTTGTAGTTTGGTGTATAGCTTTTCGGACTGATATGACCAAAGATTTTCTTGTTGATCACGCCATCACGGCCCATGACATACATCAGACGAGATACACCTGCATGAGCAGAGATACCAGACGCCATTACGGTAATGATCGCAAAAGTCAGCACATAAGACTGGAACAGTGAGCCGCCTACAAGAAGCAGAATTTCTGGCTGAGTTTCAGCAATATTCTTGAAGTAAGAACCCGGTGTAGAAGGGAAGTACAGCTGCATGAAATAAGTGCTGATAATGAAAATCACACCAGCGATTAAAGCAGTCAAGAAAATCGCTTTAGGCAAGGTGTTTTCAGTATCTTTGGTTTCTTCTGCCAGAGAGCTTAAAGAGTCAAAACCGGTGAATGAGAAGCACAGTAAGGTCGCACCAGTAATCAGGGCGCCTACCGAAGTCAGTTCATTCCAGAACGGTTCAAGACTCCAAAGCTGGTAACGCTGTTCAGCTGTAATCGGACCATCAGCATTGAAACCGGCCTGCAGTTTGGTAAAGACCATCCAGGTAAAGATACCGATCACCAGTAACTGTACCAGTACGATCAAACTGTTAAAGTTTGCCACGAAGCGTGCACCGCGCAGGTTTACCCCGGTCATGAAGGCAGTCAGCACGATTACCCAGACCCAGTGGTTCACATCAGGAAACAGTGCTTCAAGATAGATCACTGCCAGGATGATGTTCACCATTGGTGATAACAGATAATCCAGCCAGGAAGACCAGCCCACCATGAAGCCAATATTCGGGTGAATCGATTTTTGGGCATAGGTATAGGCCGAACCCGAAGAAGGGTAGCGGCGAATCATGTGACCATAGCTGATCGATGTAAACAAAATTGCAATCAGGGCAATGATGTAAGAAGTAGGAACATGCAAATGACTTTCTTCAGATACCAAACCAAAAGTATCAAATAAGGTCATTGGTTGAATGTAAGCTAAACCAATAATAATGATGTGCCAGAGCCCTAGCGTTTTTTGCAGTTTAGCTGCCGATTGAGTCCCAGAGAAATTTGTCAACGGCGTTATCCTCTTAATCGTTGATCAAGGATCAGTCATATTTAATAAGGATCGTTTGAGACGAACGATCCCCCCTACAATTTTCTATAAAAGCGCGCCAATCTACTTTAAAATTACGGCTTTTACTAGCTATTTTTTGAATTTAGGCCTGCACGAAATGTGCCATTCGAAGCAAAAAACGGCGATTTCCTGCAAGATAAAAGCCCGATGTCTAAAAAAACATCAGGCTTAAATTTTTCGCTATATTGGCTTATTTTTCAGTAATTACCAAGCCTTTTTTAAGATAGATTTCAAATCTTCCAAACTGGCTTCTTTTGGGTTGTAAATGATGGAACCATCATTTAATGCTTTTTCAGCAACTTCATCCAGCTGTGCTTCAGAAATCTTACCTGTTTCACTTAATGTGCGCGGTAATTTGGTCAAGCTATAGATTCGATCACGCATGGTTAAAATCGTAGCAATGGTCTTGTCTGCACGTAAGTGTGCTGGTGTTTGTGCATAGATGTCTGCACCCGCCAATGGCAGCAGCAGCTCGGCAATCTTGTCGCCATTCACTTCCTTGTTATATTCCAGCACATAAGGCAGGAAGAGGTTCATACATAGGCCATGCGGCAAATGCGCGACTGCACCTAGAGCATGGCCAAGCGAGTGCACCAGACCCACCATTGAATTGGAGAAGGCAATACCAGCCATGGTAGAGGCCTGAGCCAGCTCCAGACGACCTTGAGCATCAGTTGGGTTGTCGAGTACGTTAAACAGGTTGGCACTGACTTTTTTCACTGCAGCTGTGGCATAGGCATCGGAAATTGGATTGGCTGCCATACAGGTATAA
The DNA here is from genome assembly GCF_013419915.1 of Acinetobacter sp. YH12043. Taxonomy (NCBI): domain Bacteria; kingdom Pseudomonadati; phylum Pseudomonadota; class Gammaproteobacteria; order Moraxellales; family Moraxellaceae; genus Acinetobacter; species Acinetobacter sp. YH12043. Next base: position 31,051 of record NZ_VOZD01000020.1, on the reverse strand, counting down.
GCTTCTACCGCATGAGTCATCGCATCCATGGCTGTCATGGCAGTTAGATGCGGTGGCAGGGTCTGAGTCATACGTGGATCCAGAATCGCAGCATGCGGCATCAGGTAATAAGATGCGAATGGCATTTTCACATTCTTTTCAGTATCCGATACCACAGCAACCATCGTCACTTCAGAACCGGTACCAGAAGTCGTAGGAATTACGAAAAATGGCTTCAGCGGTTTAGGCAGGTTATGCGCACCAGAATATTTGAGTAAGTCGTCACCACCTTCAGAGACCAAAATATTGGTCGCTTTTGATGTATCAATCACTGAACCGCCGCCAACAGCAATAATGGCATCGCAATCATGATCACGATAAAGCTGTGCTGCGCTGCGCACTGTACCTAAACTGGAGTCTGGCGGGACATCATCGAAAATCGCTGCAATTTTGGCATCGGTCGATTCAAAAGCAGCTTCAATCGGTGCCAGCAGGTTATTGGCACGTACACCTTTATCGGTAATGATCAATGGACGTTTGGCACCTAAAGTGGCCAGTTCAAAAGGAATGTGTTCTAACGCGGCATGACCAGCAATTACTTTGACTGGACAGAAAAATTCATAATAAGGTTTTGCCATGTTATACACTCCGTTTCAAATAAGATTGAGCGACTTTTAAGTAGATGCTGCTCGCTTCCATGATTTTATCTTTGAGTCCCAGATTATTCGGGTATTCTTTTACTGCCAGTTGCGCCACCATTTTCGGCAAGATCAGCGCTTCCATTTTGTTCAGGCAACGTACCAGACGGATCGCATAGGAAATATCACCATCGGCAATCATGCGGTCATTGGCAAAGGCCTGAGACGTGCTTTCCTGAAAGGAAAACACCAGAAAGGCATGATGCAGATGCTTAAAGGTAATGGTCAGGTCTGGCTTGATATTGCTTTCTTTGACCAGTTCCAGCTGATGTTGTTCCGTGACCCGGGCAACGAAGGCCGGGCCATGTGGAAAAACATTCATTGAAAGCCTAAAATTGGCGGGAAACTGGGCAACTTCCTGTTTGATTTCTGGGTCTACCTGACTTGCCATGACCAGGCCACGGCCAATGATATCCATCATCAGTTTGACATAGGCAAGCTGCAAAGCGGGTTTTACGGATTTTGTCGCAATCACGTGATGATCCCTATCTTGATATTATTGGTTTAGAGTAATTACTCTAATTTATTTATTGTTAAAATGCAAAGGCTTTATCTTTGCTCGACGTTCACCTGCTTAAAGTAACCGCTGCTGCTTAAAGTTTCAATAATTTCAACACACAAGTCATTAAACTTTGGCGGGTTGCTGACGAGGTCATTAATTCGCACCATTTCCAGGCCTGCATAGCCGCACGGGTTGATGGTATGGAAACCAGTCAGGTCGCAATCAATATTTAAAGATAAGCCATGATAGCTACGGCCTTTACGGATTTTAAAGCCGAGAGAACCAATTTTACGTTCATTCACATAGACGCCCGGAGCATCGGGTTTGGCATAGGCTTCAATCTCATGCTTTTTAAGTAGTTCAATCATCAGGTTTTCGGCATAAGACACCAATGTACGGACATTCCAGCCCAGACGGTTCAGGTCAAACATAAAGTATGCGACGAGCTGACCAGGACCATGCCAAGTGACTTGACCACCACGGTCGGTTTGAATGACAGGAATATCAGTTGGAATCAGGATATGTTCCGGTTTACCGGCCTGACCTTGGGTCAGTACATCATGGTGCTGCAAAATCCATAACTCATCAGGCGTATTTTCATCACGGTTTTCCGTGAAGCTCTTCATTTCCAGAAAACGGTCTTCGTAGGGAGTCAGGTTATTATATTGACGGATAATCAGGGAGGGTTTTTGAACCGCAGCTGTCACAGTGTGCGTCCTTAGAAAATTAAATAATACTGTCAATAATTATAATGATTTCAGCAATAGATAGGGGATGGATTCGTAGTAATTGTTGGTGAGCTAGTCACACATATAAAAAAACACGCCCGAAAGCGTGTCTTTTAATTTGCCAAGGTTGGAGCAGAATAACTTAAAGTGCAGTCTTGATCAGTGGGCAAGCTGCAAGATCAGCATATACGGCATGAACCTGTTCCAGTTCAAGGAAACGTAGCTGAGCAGTGATCGAATGATATTTACCAGTACGAGATGGAGTGACACTTACGCTATCACCATCAAAGTCAGGGAAATGTTTGGTAAAAATCTCAACGACTGCATTCAGCAGTTCTTCACCTGCAAGGCCAATGAGTTTGATTGGGTAATCCATTGGAAAAACCCAAAGATCTTCGCGAAGTTCACGAGATGGTGTACGGTCTAACATGTAGTCCCCCTATTCGAAACGCCTGCATAGCGCAGGCGTTTGGGTGTATTGCAATACAAAATGGAGACGAGAGATGAAATTTCAAGTCTCCAAAATTGTATCAAATCTTAGTCATTTTCCAGGAATGAACGCAGGTGCTCAGAACGGGAAGGGTGACGTAACTTACGCAGTGCTTTCGCTTCAATCTGACGGATACGTTCGCGGGTTACATCGAACTGTTTACCGACTTCTTCCAAAGTATGATCCGTTGGCATGTCGATACCGAAACGCATTTTCAGGACTTTCGCTTCACGTTCAGTCAGGTTTTCCAGTACTTCGCGAGTCGCTTCTTTCAGGCCTTCTGAAGTTGCAGCATCAACAGGAGAGGTGATGTTGCTGTCTTCAATGAAGTCACCCAAATGCGAATCTTCATCATCACCGATTGGTGTTTCCATCGAAATCGGTTCTTTGGCGATTTTCAGTACTTTACGAACCTTCACTTCGTCCATTTCCAGACGTTCGCCCAGTTCTTCCGGAGTCGGTTCACGGCCCATTTCCTGAAGCAATTGACGAGATACGCGGTTGATCTTGTTAATCGTTTCAATCATGTGTACTGGAATACGAATGGTACGTGCCTGATCCGCGATTGAACGGGTAATTGCCTGACGAATCCACCAGGTTGCATAAGTCGAGAACTTGTAACCACGACGGTATTCAAATTTGTCTACCGCTTTCATCAGACCGATGTTACCTTCCTGAATCAGATCTAGGAACTGCAGACCACGGTTGGTATATTTCTTCGCGATCGAAATCACCAGACGTAAGTTTGCTTCAACCATCTCTTTCTTGGCACGACGCGCTTTCGCTTCACCGACTGCCATACGTTTGGCAATGTCTTTGATGTCACGAACTTTAAGATCAAGGTCTTTTTCGATATCTGCAATTTTTTGCTGGAAGGCCAATACGTCAGGACGTACTTTTTCCAGATAAGCTTTCTGATCAGCAGGCGCTTTTGCAATTTGCTCATCTAACCAGGCTGGATTTGATTCCTGACCCGGGAAAGTGGTACGGAACTGGGTACGGTCCATACGGCCACGACGGACGGCATAACGCATCACTTCACGTTCTGCACCGCGGATCTGGTCATGTGTGCCACGAATCATTTCAGAAATGATATCGAACAGACGCGGCGTAAACTTGAACATCATGAACACAGTAGCAAGCGCTTGAAGTGCTTCTTCTGCTTCTTTGCTGTTACGGCCGTGTTTTTCCAGTACCGCTTTGGTATTTTTCCAGGCATCGGAAAGTTCGGCAAAACGAACTTTGGCAATTTCTGGATCTGGGCCTGAGTCACCTTCAGAATCGTCATCGCTATCAGACTCTTCATCTTCCTCGTCATCATCCAGTTTTACATCTTTGGTTGACTTGGTCGTTGCTTCTTCGTCTTCTTCGATTTCAGCGACTTCTTCCAGGACTTCTGGAATTTCTTCATCTGATTCAGGGTCTAAATAACCTGACAGAATGTCAGCAAGGCGGCGTTCGCCAGCTTCATAATCTTTGTATTCTTGTAGTACAACTTCTACAGCATTCGGCCAGTAAGCAATAGAGTGAAGAACGTCACGGATCCCTTCTTCAATGCGTTTTGCAATGCTAATTTCGCCTTCACGCGTTAAAAGTTCAACGGTACCCATTTCACGCATGTACATACGTACAGGGTCAGTCGTACGACCTGGTTCGTTTTCTACAGATGCAAGTACAGCCGCAGCTTCTTCTTCTGCAACTTCATCAGCAGCTTCTGCAGTATCCTCGAACATTGCATCATCAGATTCAGGCGCACGATCATGGACAGGAATACCCACATCATTCAGCATTTGAATGATGTCTTCAATCTGTTCGCTTTCTGTGATGGAGTCCGGGAGATGATCGTTAACCTCAGCGAAGGTTAAGTAACCTTGTTCTTTGCCTCGGCTAATCAGAGCCGCTACTTGAGAAGTAGGGGAAGTCATATCGCTCATCTTTGCTTACTCTTCGTTGAATCTGTGGCAGTGAAAAACCGTGCATGATAGCACAATTCACCTGAAATAGTTTTGGAAATTGATCAGTCAAGCATGATTTTATAAATATGTTTGAATAACAATTGAATATCGATATTGGGTCTAAGTTTATCTTTTCAAGTGTATTTCCCAATCTAATTTTAGAAACGTCCCTCATCCATGGGATAAAAAGCGTTCACTATCTAACCAGCTAATAAATACACAATTATGCTGTAGAAAAACAAGAGCCAACTAGTATAAACATACAAAATATATAAATAAAACTTGACAAGTTTTTAAAGGCAAGATAAATAGCGCCTAGACCCATTTACATTTTTCACTACGAGGTAGTTTTAGTGTCTTCGACAGATTTTGAACTAGATGATAGCTACGGTGATGATGATGTTAATTTCGATGAGACATCGAGTAAGCTAAGTGCGAAAGAGTCGTTGGAAAAACGTCGTCTGATTGATGATCTGCTCTCGCAACGCCGCCTGGAACGCGAACTCAAAGATTTTGATTATGACTTCGACGATGATGACGACTTTGACGACGAAGATTAACGAATTCAGATTTAGCATAGCCTGAATAAATGCTATGCTAATCCTTTCGGTTTTCTAAGTTTGGATGTTAAATGAGTGCTTTAGATTTAGACCTGTTGAGTGAATATCTGGATGGCGACCAAAATGAGTATGGTCTGGATTTTGCGGCAACTCATGGTTTCTTATGTGCTATCGCAGTAGGCCCGCAATTTGACAAATGGATGGATGAACTTTTTGAAGGCAACCAGAAAAAAGTGCCTGCAGAAATCATCAATCAGGTTAAAGCATGGTTAGAGTCAATCCGTCAAAGCTTGGCCAATGAAGAAGGGATCACTTTCCCATTTGAAATTGAAGAAGCAGATACCGAATCAAGTCTAGGTGACTGGAGTGTGGGCTTTGTAGATGCCATGTTCCTGAACGAAGAAGCCTGGTTTACAGAAGAATTTGAAGAACAGTTGGTCGATTTAACGCTGCCAATTATGGTATTCAGTGGCATCGATGAAGAAGATCCGCAAATGGAATCTTTCCGTCGCAATGGTCAGTTAATGGATGAGCTTGCAGAAGAGATTCCAGAAAACTTGAATGAATTATATCTGATGTACCACACACCAGAATAAGTCATGCGCCGCCATGAAAAAGCACCGTCAGGTGCTTTTTTTAGCTCAGGTGTTTTGTACAACGTTTGGACTAGTGGATGATTTAATCTAAGGTTTATGATCAGCACCGGTACGCTTGCTCAAGCTGTAACGCGCATAGCCATTGTAGGCGATATGGAACAGCAAGGCATGTAAAGCAATACTTGCAGCTACCAGAAACGAATTTGGCCCGCGTCCTGTATAGGCCATCCTTCTATAGATTTCCTCCGTCTGCGGATGCAGCCAGATGACTATAAACAAAAAGATAAATCCGAAGGTCATGGCAATAATCGTGGAACCCCAGACCAGTCTGCTTTTCTCTTCCTGGGTGGGTAGTCGGAGTTCTTTTTTTACAAAGTACCGGGCGCTGAGAAAGGCGGAGGCAATCAGGGCAGGAATCAGCAGAATGGCGCCCAGATTGAACACGTAGATGAGTATGCCGACTATTAAGACCAGAGTCAGATAAACGGTGGCAAAATATTTAAGATAGTGCGACATCGTTTTAGCCTCCTTATGCTGAGGTCTCTTCAGGATGGACGATTTTTACGTTGATGTCTACGGTATAAAACCCAGCCCATGATGATCACGACAATCGCAATAATCACATAACTGACCTGACTGAAGATTTTGTGCATCAATTCCTGATTTTCACCAAAATAAAAACCGACACAGGCCAGGAACGTGGTCCAGATAACAGTACCTAGTCCACTATAGAACATGAATTTCCAGAAAGGCATATGGCTCATGCCAGCCGGAATACTGATAAGGGAACGTACTGCCGGAACCATCCGGCCAAAGAATACAATCCGGTGTCCATACTGCTCGAACCATTCCAGAGATTTTTTCACGTCTTCAGATTTGATAAACAAGAATTTTCCATATCGGTCTATGAATCTGAAAATACTGTCGTGGTTAAATTTATAGCCAATCCAATAGAGCAATGCCGCTGCCAATAACGAACCGATACTGCCTGCAATAATGACTCCAACCAGCAGTAATTCTCCTTGAGATGCGGAATAGCCGGCAGAAGGCATAATAATTTCAGAGGGGATCGGGGGAAAGACATTGTCAAGAAACATGAGCAAGGCAATGCCCCAGTAGCCCAGCTGTTCCATGACAGAAATAATCCATTCAGTCAGATTCATAAAATTGGCAAAATAAAAAATACTGCTTGTATCCTAAGCAGTATTTTTAAGAGGGTAAAGTTAAGTTATATAAATGGCCAAGTGCGGATTAACTATGGGTTAAGGTATAAATGTAAACTTTACGTAAGCTGTAAGCCAGGCAAACTGGCAGAGCACTGAGCAGTAAATAGTGTGCTGCTGTAGCCTCAATATGGTAGCCAATAAACAGGGCAAGAATGGCACCAATGATAGTTCCCAAGATCACAATAAACAGATGTGATTCTGCTTCTAGCTCATCTGTCAGTTGGGTAATACGTTCCAGTTTTGTATTTTCTTTAGGTTGGAATCTAACAATATTATCTGGATCCCGAGCAAGTGAATTGGCCATTTTGTTTTCCTTTTCATTTAAAAAATTAATTAATAATGAAAGACTTATGGTAACAAAGTAATGTGATATAAAGACTATCAAGCTTAGCTGTAAAAATATGCTGTTCTTGGTAAGGGATTGGTAAGTTTTTTATTGCAGATGTAATGCTTATGTAAACAAAAAGCCCTCCGAAGAGGGCTTAGATATTTTTAGTTACAAAACTGGAATTAGAGACGTTTACGTTTTGCAGCCAGAATTTGCGATTGACGCATACGGAAACCTTCTTTTTGTTTCTCGGTAGTTTTATCGATGCAGTACACACAAGATACGCCGTGTTCATAACTTGGCAGCGCTGCCTCTTCAGGTGTTAATGGCCAGCCACACGCATGACATTTGGTATTTTGACCTTCTTCCACACCATGTGTAACTGCAGTACGGCCATCAAATACGAAACATTCACCTTCCCAAAGACTTTCTTCAGCTGGAGTTTCTTCTAGGTATTTCAGAATACCGCCTTTCAGGTGATACACCTCTTTAAAGCCTTCCTGAAGCAATAAAGAAGTTGATTTTTCACAACGAATACCACCGGTACAGAACATGGCAATTTTCTTATCCTTGTGCTGTTCCAGGTTCTTTTTCACATATTCAGGGAATTCACGGAAAGTTTCAGTTTTTGGATCGATTGCGCCTTTGAAGGTACCGGCTTTGTATTCGTAATCATTACGGGTATCAACCAGAATCACATCATCACGTGCAATCAGCTCATTCCATTCTTTAGGATCAAGATAATGACCAACCAGATCACGTGGCTTAACCGGCACACCTAAAGTCACAATCTCTTTTTTCAGCTTGATCTTCATTTTACGGAATGGTTTGTCAGAGCTATGCGACTCTTTGTATTCCATTTCGTTGAAGCCTTCATCAAGCAGAAACTGATGTACTTTGTCGATGGCTTCACGGTTACCCGCAACAGTCCCGTTAATGCCTTCACCTGCCACAATTAGAGTACCGCAAAGGTTGATGGTTTTTACCAAGTCTAAAAGACGTTGTTGCAGACCCTCAGGATCTTGAACTTCTTTGAATTGATAAAGTGCGGCAACAACCCAACCAGTCGTCGCTTGCTGTTCTACAGGTGCAAGCTGTTCTACAGTAGCGTTCATGGAATACTCCAACGTAGCATGATAATTTGAAAGGCGCATATTTTAACGTGATTTGAATGAATAAGCGAGTAAAAGGCCGGGTTTTAACGGACTTCAAATCGATAGGGAGAGCGTGTATAGTCATGCCGACCCAGGATTTTGATGCAATGATGCAGATGCTGGAAGTTGCAGCACAGTTGGAGTAAGTTTTGAGTTCGGATCGTCGTATTGCATCTTTAACCCCTTGCGCAGGGCGTTGCTCAACCGTATTTGGGGATGCGGTCTGTCGTGGTTGCCGCCGTTTTAATCATGAAGTGATTCACTGGAATAGTTATAACGCAGATCAACATACTGCAGTCTGGCAGCGGCTGGATGCACAGCTAGATCAGATTTTGGTCCCGATGCTGCCGATGGCGAATCTGGCCAAAGTGGAAACATTTGTCCTGTCTAAACGGGTGCGTCTGCGGGAAGATGCGACTAAAGGTCGTAAGCTTTACCATGCCTTAAAACTCTGTGAAAAGAACCGTCATTTTACTGATGAAAGCGGTTTAGGCATTCATTACAAACAGGTGCGTCCGCTTTGGGATGAATTCGAGCGTCGGGTACTGGCACTGGCCAAAGCCAGTTATGACCTGGCTTTTTTACGGGCGGATGGGATCAGTCAGCATTTGATTCATATGCAGGAAGAGGACTAAGTCCTCTTTTTTATTTAGTAAAATCATGATAGCTGAGGAAATGGCATGAATATCAGTGAATATATTCTCTATTGTCTGGCCGTCGTTATCATGATTGCCACACCTGGGCCTGTGATGTTGCTGGTCGCTAGTGCTGGACTGAAAGGTGGCTATAAGCATGCTTTGCAGACCATTTTCGGGACGAATTTTGCTTCTCTGGTATTGATCACCTTATCTATTTTTAGCTTAAAAGGCTTATTGGTCATTAATGAAAACTGGCTGAATGGCATCAAGCTGCTTGGCTGTTTATATATTGCCTGGCTGGGAATCCAGATTTTCCGGGAAGTCTGGCAAGGGCAGGGTTCAACCAGTTCACAAGGCTTGCAGCCAGTACAGGGTGGCTTCCGAACCGGTTTTCTGGTGGGGATCTCCAACCCCAAAGATATTATTTTCTTTGCTGCGTTTTTCCCGCAGTTTATTGGCATCACGCCAAATCTGGATTTAAGTTTGGTTATTCTGACGATCAGCTGGATTGTGCTGGATTTTTTGACTCTGTCATTAGTTTATTTAGGCTTTCAACGCTTTGCTAAATCCAGGCTGTATCCTTATTTGCTTGGTTTGTGCGGTTTGATTTTATTGGTAGTCGCAGTCTATGGAATATTGTCTGTACTCATCTAAAAATATTTATATAAAATAAAAATCCCGGTCTTAAGTCGGGATTTTTTATCTTTACATCTTAGACATTGTGCTGCTGGCGGTAATGCACCAGTTCATCAATAGTGATCACGGTCAGCTGATGAGTCTGTGCATAAGACAATACCTGAATGCCAGAAGCCATGGTGCCATCTGGGTTGGTCAGTTCACACAGTACGCCAGCAGGTTTTAAACCCGCCAGACGAGCAAGGTCAATTGTACCTTCGGTATGACCACGACGGGTCAGCACACCGCCTTCACGGGCACGTAAAGGGAAGACATGCCCTGGGCGATTCAGGTCACTGGCGACAGCGCCGTCTTTAATGGCTGCTTTAATCGTGGTGGTACGGTCTTTGGCAGATACACCAGTCGTCACACCTTCCGCAGCTTCAATGGTGACAGTAAATGCAGTTTTAAACTGACTAGAGTTATCCTGCACCATAGGTGGCAGTTCTAAATGATTGGCCAGTTCATCAGTCAGACATAGGCACACAATACCGGAACCATCACGAATCATACGAGCCATGGTTTCTACAGTCAAAGTCTCTGCTGCAATGATGAGGTCGGCTTCATTCTCGCGGTCAAAGTCATCCATCACCAGAACAGGTCTGCCTTGGCGGATGTCTTCGAGTGCTTGTTGGATGCGCTGTTCAGCGGGAGCTAAAGCGGAAAAGAAAATTTCGGGTTGAATCAAACTTGACATTGAAACGCTCACGTAAAGTAAAAGTACGATTGAACATTTCAGGACATAGTGAAAATAGGCTTATAGCAAAACAGTTTCATGCCAGGCATAAAACAGGGTGTACTGCTTTCGTCTTCTTTCATCCGGACTATACCGTCGGCTCTGGATTTGCACCAGATCTGCAGATCAATCGAAATTGACCGCTCGTGGGCTGATTTAGGAATAGAGATTTACTACCCTGAAATTACCACCGGTGGGGAATCTCACCCCGCCCTGAAGCGATGTAGGGCCATTATAGTCCTGATTTTTAAAAGATGGGATAGTTTGGCCAGTCACGAATTTGCAGAATTTCAGATAAGCAAAACAGATTATCTGAATTACTACAGTCCTTTAGCAAAAAACTGGAAACATGTTATGTTGCTATTAAGAATAGAAATTAATCAATCATTCTGACAATGAAGAAAACCGAGCTGATCCATAATAATCCATTTTCTCCCTTGCTGTTTTGTGATGCAAAGGTTTTGCGTTATCTCAATATTTTGGGCGTTGCGCTGATTGCAGTCAGTTTGCTGTATTTAATGGCCGCGAACTGGTGGATGCTACCGAATCAGGTACAGTTAGCAATTCCAATGCTGGTTTTACTCTGTAGTGCAATAGCCAGCATTTACTTTAATCAGCGGGAATGGATCAGACAGAGTCTGGATACTGTATCTGGCCTGATGCTGGGCTTAAGTCTGGTGGTGATTGGGCAGATCTATCAGACTGGTGCGGATAGTTATCAGTTATTTCTGCTCTGGGCCGTATTGCTGTTGCCGTGGCTATATCGACCAAATATCGGGGTTTTTGCCATGCTTTGTGTGGTCAGTCAGCTGGCATTGTATTTTTACTTTAAGCAAAGTTTCTGGATGATACGGGCAGAAGGGTTGTATTTATTGACTTTGAACCTACTGACAGCCATCAGCTTTGCCTTTGCCATACGTTATTATCTGCTGCTGCGGTACCTGTTTATTGCACTCATTATCATGATTTCGATCAGCAGCATGATGCAGTTTACCCATCATTTTCAGCTGATCTATCTGGCTTCTTCAGTTGTTCTGCCAGCAGGTGCTGCATTTTATTTTTATCGTAAGCATCAGGCACTAGAAACCATTTTATTGATTGCAGGCTTGGCTGCCAGTTTGAGCCTATGGCTATTTGAACTGTTGGACGATCGGCTTACCAATTCAGCAGCGGGCTTATTTATCTTGGCAATGCTGATCTTTGGCTGGTTTGCGCTGATCAGTTTTGCCCTAAAGAAAATTTTTCCACAAACCAAATTCTCCGTCATTCCTTTGGCACTTGGTGCATGGATAGCTGGAATTATTCTGGCAGTCTTATTACTGACCTATTGGAAAGCAGTTTCAATTGTTTTAGGTCTCATTTTTATTGGCATCGCTTGGAAATTATTAAGTCAAAAGAATTCCATATTTTTACGTCAGTTTGCCTATTGTCTTTGGGTTTGCGGGCAAGCTGCAGTATTAATTCATACGGAATTGCTCACCGATAGTCTGTTTATAGTATGGTTGTTGCAATTAATGATGCTGGCTCTGACTGTGATCAAACGGATGCACTGGTTTATTCTGACCTTACAGCTGCTGATTACACATGCTTTAGCAATAGTCGTTCTCGCCTTAGAAAATTCCTTTAAACATGATGATATCGTAATCACGCTTGCCCTAAGCTTGAACTATGTCATTTTTATCGGGCTATTCCTAACTGCTAGATATTGGCAGTCCTCAATTTATCAGAAAAGTATTCTGCTCTGGATCATCGCTATGCTGACAGGTTCAGCCGTGATTCATTCTGTGACTGGATTAGAGCATTGGCAGCGCATCGGGCAGATCAGCTTTGACCACGTTCTGCTGTTTTATGTTCTTCCGAGCTTATTGTTGCTTGGTTTTATTTGGCAAAACTGGCAGCAATTTTATGAAAAATTGCTCTGGCTGATTCCTATATTTGGCATCTTACTCATTCTGTTGGGCTATTTTGAGATTTTTATCATTATGCTGCTTATGGCATGGGCCATTGTTTATAAGCAGTCCTTGATTCAGGCCTTAACCATCTTGCTGTTAATCTTCTGGTTATGGATGCTGTATTACAATCTGGGCTTAAGTTTTCTATTAAAAAGCATCAGTATCTTTGCTTCTGGGATACTGGTCTTGTTGTTGGCATATATGTTGAAGCAGTCATCAAAACTGCAACATGAGCAAGGAGAGGCAAGATGAAAAAGTTTCTTCCTTTGCATCTAGCTATTTTCAGTATTGCCTTATTTTGTGGATTGATTGCGCAACATGAATGGCATCTTCGAGATAGCCAAAGTATTTATGTGGAGCTGGCACCAGTAGATCCGCGATCAATTCTGCAAGGAGATTACATGGCGCTGAATTATGATCTGCATTTTAGTGCACTAGCAGCGGAGAATAGATCAGAACAATCAGAACCTAAAATCAGTATTCAAGATTTTGAAAACCAGTCCCGTGTACTAAGCTATGTACAGCTTGATGAGCAAGGAAAAGTGGTCAAAACCAGTTTTGATCGAAGTGCGCTGGATCAGCCACGCTCAGCGCGACTAATCCTGAAAAATCCACGGAATACCTTTGAAGGCTTATATCCGGCTGCCAACAGTTTTATGTTCGCTGAGGGACTTGAGCCTTGTTATCGTAATGCTAAATTCGCCGAATTAAAGCTAAAAGAAAATGGAGAAACTTTGTTGGCTGACCTGGTAGATCAAAATCTTAAGTCCTTAAACTGTGAGAACCGAAAAAGCTGGTGGCAGGGGCGTTAGTTTTATTTTAATCAGCCCATAAAAAAGCCCGCGAGAAGCGAGCTTTTGAGAATCTTGTTGAACCAGCTTAGGCAACCTGTACCGGAATGCAATTTGCAGTGTGATTCACAGTGTTATCCGGGTTGGCATAAACCAGACGTGGTTTATGAGCATTGGCTTCGGCTTCAGTGAAATCACCAAATGTTGCGATAATCACGATATCACCAACATCAGCCTGGTGCGCAGCACCACCATTCACAGAAATAATCCCTGAATTATCTTCACCACGAATGGCATAAGTAGTAAAACGCTTACCATTGGTCACGTTCCAAACATGAATTTCTTCGTATTCACGAATGCCAGCTAGATCCATCAAAACGCCATCAATTGCACATGAACCTTCATAGTGTAATTCTGCATGTGTAACAAAAGCGCGATGAATTTTGCATTTTAATAAACGAGATAGCATGGCTAGCGTCCCCTTAGTTGACCTAAGACTTTGATCTTATGGTTGAATCAATTTCTACGACACTGGATAAGTGGGTAGGCTTGCGCATTTTGCGCCTAAATGGCCAGCAAGGCAAGCGGAATTGTCCAGCAATTTATGAATGTTTAGTTCGGTTTATAAGCATTGATTTGATTCATTGCCTGTTGTACTTCACCGTTCACCAGCATTTTGGCGCGAGCAAGTGCATGGGCAATTGCATCGTCCATTAACTCTTGTTCACTGCTTGGTGCTTTACTCAGGACATGACCAGAAACACGGTCTTTAGAACCTGGGTGACCAATACCAATGCGTAGACGATGAAAGTTCGGACCGATATGCGGCACGATATCGCGTAAACCGTTATGTCCACCATGACCACCGCCAGTTTTCAGGCGAATAATGCCTGGATTCATATCCAGTTCATCATGGGCAATCAGGATTGATTCGGGTGCGATATTGTAAAATTTGGCGAAAGGAACAACACTTTTACCGGAAAGGTTCATGAATGTTGTAGGTAGAAGGAGACGGACGTCTTGACCTTCGATATTGCCACGACCGCTGAATCCATTGAATTTAGGGTCTTTTTTAAGGCTAATGCCATATTGATCTGCAAGGCGTTCTACAAACCAGAAGCCTGCATTATGGCGGGTTTGAGCATACTCAGAACCTGGGTTGCCCAAACCTACAATCAGTGAAATATTTGACACTAATCTACACCATTAACACTTATGCGCGTTTAAAGTCAGCGTGCATTGGAGTGTTTTTAGCTGGGTGACGTTGTAACGCTTGAATTTTAACGCTTTCAACTTTACCGTTTACATCAATTTCGATTACTTCTTCGAAGAATGAGTTGCTTTCTAAGAATTTAACAAGCTGACGAAGTTCAAGAGAAACAGCTACAGGAGCAGCTTCGCCACCATAGATGATCGCTGGAACTTTAGCAGCATGACGAAGGCGGCGGCTCGAACCTTTCCCTTGTTGTGCTACTTCACGTGCTTCTGCGTTTAATACGAAGTTTGCCATGATAGACATCCTATTTAAGTTTTAAATGAACCGGACCTGCGACCGATCCGGTGATAGAAAGCCCCGCCAAATGGCAGGGCTTTGGAAATTCAGCGCACTATTATAGATAAGAATCGAACATTGCGCTAATAGATTCTTCGTTGTTGATACGACGAATTGTTTCAGCAACCATGCTTGCAACTGAAACCTGGCGAATCTTGCCAAGAGCTAAAGCTTCTTCTGAAAGAGGGATGGTGTCAGTAACTACCAACTCATCGATCACAGAATTTTTCAGATTTTCAAGTGCTTTACCAGATAATACTGGGTGAGTCGCGTAAGCAACTACTTTGCGGGCACCGAAAGTTTTCAACGCATCAGCAGCTTTACAAAGCGTACCAGCAGTATCCACCATGTCATCAACGATCACACAGTCACGATCTTTCACATCACCAATCAAATGCATCACTTGTGATTCATTCGCTTTTTGACGACGTTTATCGATGATCGCCAGGTCGATATCACCCATCTGTTTCGCAACAGCACGAGCACGAACTACACCACCTACGTCAGGAGAAACAACCATCAGGTTATGATGCTGTTGTTGGCGTAAGTCAGCAAGCAGGGCTGGCGTACCGTAGATGTTGTCTACAGGAATATCGAAGAAACCTTGGATCTGGTCAGCGTGAAGGTCAATCATCACCACACGGTCAATACCTACAGTGGTCAGCATATCTGCAACAACTTTTGCAGTAATCGGCACACGGCTTGAACGGGGACGACGGTCTTGACGGGCATAACCGAAGTAAGGAATCACGGCAGTAATACGACCAGCACTTGCACGGCGTAACGCGTCAGCCATAACCAGGATTTCCATCAGGTTATCGTTGGTCGGTGCACAAGTAGGTTGTACGATGAATACGTCTTTACCACGAACATTTTCAGTGATCTCAACAGCGATTTCGCCATCAGAGAACTGGCCTACAGAGGCAGCGCCTAGAGGAATATGTAAGTGACTTACGACTTTTTGAGCGAATTGTGGATGCGCGGTTCCACTAAAAACGACAAGATTGGGCATGAAGCACCCTTGGCGGTTGGTATGTATGGAAGTAGATGGCAGGGGTAGCTGGATTCGAACCAACGAATGCCGGGATCAAAACCCGGTGCCTTACCACTTGGCGATACCCCTAATGCGGCAGAACTTTAATATTTTTGCGGTATTGTGTCAAGGTAAATTAACAGTCTTACAGCAAATGATGTTCTGTCTTTTTTCGAGAAAATGGCAGGGGCGGCTGGATTCGAACCAACGGATGCCGAGATCAAAACCCGGTGCCTTACCACTTGGCGACGCCCCTAGATTTGATGAACTGTAAGATGGCAGGGGTAGCTGGATTCGAACCAACGGATGCCGGGATCAAAACCCGGTGCCTTACCACTTGGCGATACCCCTAATACAGTACATCTACAGGTGAATAATGGCAGGGGTAGCTGGATTCGAACCAACGGATGCCGAGATCAAAACCCGGTGCCTTACCACTTGGCGATACCCCTATTGAACCTTGAAATGACGTAATGGCGATTCTTGCAGACTGTTCACCAGGTAAGATTTACATGGTGCATTCTCAAGAATGTCGGTCACATTCATATCATCAGTTACTTCGATAAAAACACAAGCACCTGTACCTGTAAGCTTTGCAACACCGAATTGATCGAGATATTGCATTGCCTCATCGACTTCTGGATATAGGCTTCTTGCCACTGGCTCAAAGTTATTTCCGAAATCAGATGGCTTTATCTGATAGGCGCAAAATTTAGAGGGCTTCGTGTCTCTTGTCAACGTTTTTTGTGAAAAAAGCTGTTGAGTGCTGATAAAACAGTCAGGTTTTAACACAATGAACTGTTTTTGATCTAAGTCTATGAATGTTAAGTGTTCACCAATACCTTCAGCCCAAGCATTGCGACCATTAACAAAAATAGGCACATCCGCGCCCAGCTTGACGCCGAGCTCTGCCAGTTGCTCAGAATTTAAGCCACAATGCCATAACTGATTCAGCACAATCAAGGTCGTTGCTGCATTGGATGAGCCACCACCAAGACCTGCACCCATGGGAATATTCTTCTCTAGTCGAATGATCAGACCAGAAGGCGTTTTGGCATAAGGCTGCAAAATCTGCGCTGCACGATAGATGAGATTCTGTTCCAAATCGACTGAGGCTAGACCTTCAATCTGAATCTGCTGATCATCTGTTTGCTCAAACTCTAGCCAGTCACACAAATCTATCAACTGAAAGATACTTTGCAGCTCGTGATAACCATCCGGACGGCGACCGGTGATATGGAGAAACAAATTCAGTTTTGCAGGTGCGGGAACACGAATCATCATAAGCTTGCGTCAGACCAGTTAACGGTTTTGAATCACCATTGTAATACGGTTTTCACCCCCATTCTCAAGTGACTGCTTTAAAATCAAGCGGTTTGGAACAGTTGCCTGCTGGTTATAACTCAGATCTACCGTCCAGCCTTGTTCAATAATCTGGCTGATACGCTGTGAGCTGTCTTTCTGGATCTGGGCAGATTGAGTCGCGGGACGTGCCTGTACCCAATCAACTAAATGACTAATCGGGGCTTGCCAGCCGGTTGCACGTTGCAATAGTTCTTCTGCCGTTGCTGCCTTGATCAGGCCGGTTTTGGCACTATTCAAAGTCACTTGGCCAGGAGTACCTGAAATCTGGGTTTTTCCGGCACCTAAGATACCAGTTAGTTCAATATCAAATTCTTCTTGCTGCTGAACCCAGGTAAAAAAGGCGCTACCGCTTTGCTGAGGTGTACGTACCCCGATTTTACCTTGCAGCTGGAACTGGTTTTCAGCCTGTACCGATGGCGTGACAGGCGCTTTTTGCTGCACCATCTGCTGACAACCACTCATGAATAGGGCAGTAGAAGCAAGGAAACAGCAGCCTAAAGTACTTATGTTGCGCATAAAAGAATGGACTCGTTCAGGATTGTGGTGCTAACAATAGCGAATTAAGTTGGTTTAATTCTGGGTCATTTGGATGGTTTTGTTGTAATTGTTGTAACACTTGATGGAATTGTTGTAGATCACCTTTCATATAAAGCGAACGTGCATAACGGACGCCAATTTTCGCACTTGGATTCAGTTCATAGGCTTTAAGCAGCACTTGGGCAGCCGTAGCAAAGTCATTCTGCAAATAACAGATATAGCCATAGGTATCCAGAATAGAAGCCTGTTCTGGTGCGTATTCCAGTGCCTGTTCAGCATAGCGCCGTGCTTCATCCAGACGGCGATTTTGACGGGCCAGCGTATAGGCATAAGCATTCAGATAGGTTGGACTATTCGGTTCGATTTTAAGCAGGGTTTTTAACAACTGATCCAGTTGATCACGATCTTCATGCGGATCTAACAACAAGACTTGAGCATAGACCAGTTCCGGATCATCCGGCAGGTTTTTGCTGGCTTCTTCCAGAATTCGGATCGCTGCGTTCTTATTATTCATGCGTTTCAGAATATCCGCTTGAGCCAGATACAGGAAACTGGCATGTTGCGGATAATTGACCCGTTCCTGAGTCAGAAAGCGCAGTGCATCATGCAATTTATCCTGCTCGGCAAAGATCGCAATGATATTGCGTCGTGAGACCGTATACAGGCTGCCATCCACCAGGCGGTAATACGCCTTGGCGGTTTCATAATGCTGTTTGCGTTCTGCATTGACCGCCAGATAGTAATAGGCTTCATTCTGGTACTGAGCCGAATAACGGAGCTCAACCAGGTATTTTTCAGCTCGTTCATATTGCTGCAGGTCAATACTGGTCAGACCGGCAATAAACAGTGCTTCTTCGTGTTGTGGTGATTTTTTCAGGATCGTTTCTAGTTTCTGTAAGGCCTTTTCAGCTTCATTTAGCTTGATCAGGTATTTAACCTCAGCCAGACGTATATCCATGTTATTGCGATGTTTGCGACTGGCTTTCTCGTACCATTTCAGCGTTTCCGCATCATCACCCAATGCCGCCAACAGATTGGCTTTCATCAGGATATAACCAGTCGACTTTGGACGTTTTTTTAAGGCGCGATTAATAGTGTTGAGAGCCTGCTCTAACTGACCTTTTTGTGCCTCCAGACCGGCGACCAAAACCAGAATCGAAGGATTGTCTTTGGCTTTGCTAGTACTTAGAGCCTGAATTAAATATTCACGGTCATCCGGCTCATCCGGGGCAATCCCGGCCAGAATTTCTTCCAGATCGGCGTTATCATCAATTTTCAGGATCTTTTCCAGTGTTTCTGCCGCCAGTTCGTACTCATGTGCTTTTAAAGCAATATGCGCCAGATAGAATAATGCCGGAACATCCTGCGGCTCCTGAACCACCCAATGGGTAGAAATATCCAGCGCTGCATTCAGGTCTTCATGTTCGAGGGCGATATTGAGTGCGCGCTGTTTAACCGCAGTGGAATTGCTTTTAATGGCCAGCACAGTATAGTTGTGTAAAGCGTTTGGAATATCGCGATAGGCGAGTGCGAACTCGGCTATCATACTTTGTTTTATCGCATCATAATTTTGATTTGCATGGTAAACTGCTTCTGCTGCATAAAGATGAGCAGTTGAAGCCATGCTAACCACCAGCAAGAATGTGGTAGAATATTGCTTAATGGTAGGGCCGTTTATACGGCTAGTTGTTAGACGCAATTTTTCTTTATCCAAGTAATGCTTTTTATGACACCGATGTTGCACAATAGCATAAATTTAGTGAAATGATGACCTGATATGTCTTTCTTTGCATTGGGTGTCAACCATCAAACTGCCTCTGTAGAGCTGCGCGAAAAGATTGCTTTTAACCCTGAAAAGTTAAGCATTTTACTTGCCGAGCAAAGCCAGCACCCTGTACTGAATGATATGGTGGTGGTGTCTACATGTAACCGGACCGAAGTTTACGCGATGTCGGACAATGTCGACATGGTGCTAAACTGGCTCGCCCAGACCAATGGTATTGATCCCAAGCAATTACAGAATCATGTTTATTGCTATCAGAATGCGCAAGCCGTCACTCATCTGATGCGTGTCGCCAGTGGTCTCGACTCCCTGATGCTTGGTGAACCGCAGATTCTGGGACAGGTCAAAACCGCACTCTCTCTTGCCAAAGAATCTAAAACCGTTTCGCAAAACCTGAATCGTATCTTTGAATATGCCTTTTATGCAGCTAAGCGTGTGCGCTCGGAAACAGCAGTCGGCAGTCATGCAGTCTCAATGGGTTATGCAGTCGCGCAATTAGCATTGCAAGTGTTTAGCCGACCTGAGCAGTTGACTGTGATGGTGGTAGCCGCCGGGGAAATGAACAGTCTGGTGGCCAAACATCTGGCAGAAATGGGCGTCGGAAAAATCATTATCTGTAACCGGACTCGTGCTCGTGCAGAGAATCTGGCGCAGGAAATTGCCCACCGTGCAGATGTAGAAATTATTGACTTTGATCAACTGGCAGCAAACCTGCATCGTGCAGATGTGATTTCTAGTTGTACCGGTAGTTTGCATCAAGTCATTCACTATCCGGATGTCAAAGCTGCCTTAAAGAAGCGCCGTTACCAGCAGATGCTGTTGGTCGATCTGGCTGTACCGCGTGATATTGATCCAAAAGTTGAAAAGCTGGATGGAGTTTATCTCTATGGCGTGGACGATCTGCAAAGCGTGATTGATGAAAACCTGGCGCAGCGTCGTCAGGCAGCGGTCGAAGCGGAAGTGATGGTCAATCAACTGGCGACTGAGTTGATCACCCAGCAGAAGGTGAGTGAGGCGGGTAGTACGATTCATGCTTACCGGGATTATGGGGAAAGCTTACGTCAGGAAGAACTGGCAACCGCTATGCAACGCATCGCTAAAGGTGAAAGTGCTGAAACAGTATTGGCCGAATTTTCGCATCGTTTGACCCAAAAACTTCTGCATCCGACCTCAATCATGCTGCGTGAAGCTGCCAAAGCTGAAGATCCAAGCTATTTTGAAATGCTACAGAACAGTTTGCAGGACGTGGTTCAGCATCGCCGTAAGGTTAAACATTAAGATGATGTCGGGATAACTTTCCGATATTTAAAAGGCGTTTAAAATAAACGCCTTTTTTATTTTCATGATTTTTAATCTTCGAGTAAGGTCATGGAACGTTTTTTATCAATTTCATAAATCCGCATCTTGAGATTTTTCATCTCCGCGATGCTACTAAACTTTTTCGATTTTAATTTGTGTTGTAGACACTGATATTGCAGCTTGATCGAGAAGTCTGCCGCCAGTTTGTCTGCCTGCTCAGGAGAAGAGGTGTAATCACTGACATTGGCATGTTGCAGGATATGCTGTAACTCATGATGATGTGCAGCACAGGCACCGAGTACATAATAGGTCGACAATTCCGGATCATCCGGCAATTCATCAAAAATCACATTAAATATATTTAGAATCTTGAACAACAGCTGATCTTCACTGACCAGTGCGCGTAATGGTTCAAAATGAATATACAGATATGGATGATTCAACAGAATCGCAATGACATACTCTTCGGCATCAATTTTGGTGCTAAAGCTTAGAGAGGCGTCATTATTGACTTTGGGTTGCCATTTGCGGCTAAAACCGAGTTTTTCCCGAAAGAACTGCTGTAGTAGATAACGGAATGAGCCAGCTTTTGGCAATAATTCGGTTAGCTGACGTAGCTCTCCCATCACCTGACTTTTACCTTCAGGCGTTGCAATGTCGTGATTCTGGGTGAGATGAGCAAAGACAAAGTCAGAGAGCAACGGTGCCTGATCCAGCAGACGGCGGAAATTTTCAATGCCTTCACGACGAATCAGGGAGTCTGGGTCATGGTCATTCGGCAGGACAAAGAATTTTAGCTCACGCCCATCGTTTAGTAAGGGTAGAGCAATTTCCAGAGTACGGCGTGCCGCTTTTTGTCCAGCCGCATCACCATCAAAAGCAATGGTAATCCGGTTATTCTGCTTGAACAGAATATTTAGGTGATCAGTATTACTTGCTGTTCCCAAAGTAGCCACTGCACCATGAATGCCATATTGCTGCAAGGCAATGACATCCATATAGCCTTCCACCATCAGCCAGTCTTGAGCTTTCTGCTTGCGACCTTCATACAGGCCATACAATAACTGGTTTTTATGGAAAACTTCTGAATCTGGTGAGTTGATGTATTTCGGTTTAATTTCGTCATTTAGTGCACGACCACCAAAGCCGACCACACGGCCTTTACTATCCCGAATCGGGAAGATGACACGATCACGGAGCAGGTCAAAATCCCGGCCACTGTCACTGGTACGGATCAGACCTAAAAGTTTGAGACCTTCAATATCCTGCGGGAAGGCTTTTTCCAGATGTTGCCAGTCTTCCGGTGCATAACCGAGTCGCCAGTAGGCAATCGTTTCTGCGGTCAGACCACGCTGTTTAAAATATTGCTGGGCACTTGGACTGTTGGGTAGCTGACGCTCATAAAACTGCGCGATATTTTCCAGCAGGTCGTATAAGTTGCCATCTGCTTGTGCTTCTGCTGCAGGCATTTGCTCAAAAGCAGCAAAAGGATCATCTGTATAAAATTCAGCTTCAGGCGCCTGAATTTCAGCAAATGGATCAAAATAAGCGTTTTGTTCAGGCGCTGGATTTATAGATGTATCCGCAGTTTTTGCTGGTGGTACAGTGACCGGTTTCGGTTTGGCTTCGCGTTTGTATTTTAAGCGGTTGGAATCTTTATTATCTTTAGGCAGTTCAATTCCGGTCTGGCTGGACAGGTCTTTCATCACTTCAATGAAATTGCGGCTGCCAATATCCATTAAAAAGCGGATGGCATTACCATTGGCCTGACAGCCAAAGCAGTGGAAATACTGCTTGTCACGGTAGACGTGGAAAGAAGGCGATTTTTCCTGATGGAAAGGGCAACAGCCCGAATAGGTACGGCCAGTTTTTTTTAGTTTCACGTATTGACCAATCACATCGACAATATCGGTGCGATCGAGAATCTGATCAATCGTATGCTGAGGAATGGCCATGGTTTGCTAAGCTTCTCGTGCTGCGTTATTTAGGTGTTAAATCATTGAAAATTAAGAGTAGGATGATTCATCCAACGCTATAAATGAATTAATTGGTATAACCTGTTTGCACAATTTGTTCAAGCATTGCTCAGAAAATGCAAAAGGGCAAGTATGATAACTTGCCCTTGAGGAAATTGCACCTTCGAGAGCCGGCTTATTCAGCAGTCGGTTCAGGTAGCTCAGTTTCATTAGTTTTAGGACGATCGAGTAAACCAAACGTCATGCGATTGGTCAGACTGCGTTTTTCTGACTGGTCTTCAGATGATTGGCTAGACGTATCGGTCACGGTTTTGGCTTCTTTACCGAAAATACCCAAAGTCGCACGGTTGAAGAAACTGCCTTCACTACGTGCTGCACGCAGGTTCACAGTACCATCAGCATTCACCAGACCTGGATAGTTCAGTTTCAGTACTTCGATATATTGCTGTGCTGTGGCTTTATCACCTAGTTTGTCATAGCCGTAAGCAACGGTTGCCAGCGCTTCTGGAATCTGTGGCGTTTGTGGATAGTGTTCAATTACCCATAAACCACGTTCAACAGCAGCCAGATATGCTTTACGCTTGATATTGAAACGGGCCGCATTCATTTCGCTTTCTGCCAGTTCCTGACCGATAAACTTCATACGTTGTGCAGCGTCTACTGCATAGGTGCTTGATGGATAGCGGCGAATGAAATCGACAAAATTCTGGTAAGCTACTTTCAGGTAGCTCACATCACGGTGTGACTGTTTTAGTGAGGTATAACGTAGCAGGCCATTATAGTTCTGCTCCATATTCGCTACGCCACGGACATAGTAAGCATAGTCGACATTTGGATGTTGCGGATTCAGACGGATAAAGCGTTCTGCCAGTGCAACAGCACCTTCATAATCTTTTTGCTGGAATTTGACATACAGCAGTTCCAGTTGCGCCTGCGGTGCATACTGGCTGGTTGGGTAATAGGTTTCCAGTGCTTCGAGCTGTTTTGCTGCATCAGTATATTGTTTGCGATCTAGCGCGTTCTGTGCTTTTTGGATATAAACCTGTTCGCTAGATTCTGGACCTTTGTCCACGACTTCTTTTTTTGGATTACTGCTACAGCCTACCATTGCCGATGCAATGCCTAACGTCACAGCAAGCATTGTCATTTTATAATGTGGTAGCGACATAAAAATTCCTCTGTTAATACGGGCAATGAGCTACAATTGCACTATTAAACCACTTTTGTCTGAATGAGCAAATGAGTCAAGCACAATCTTCCAATTCTAATATCCCTGATACTGATTTCAATTTACTTGAAGATTCTGAGGATGCAGATAACCATACTTCAGACGCAACTGCAACACGTTTATCGTTGCAATTTCAATTGGATGAAAGTTATATCGGGCAACGTATCGACCAGATTGCGGCCATGGTCTGGAGCGATTTTTCTCGAGAAAAGCTCAAGCAATGGATCAAAGACGGCAATTTATTAGTGAATGGTCAACCAGTTAAGCCGAAATTTAAAAGTGACGGTTTTGAAACCCTGACTTTAAACGTTGAACTGGAGGCACAAACCCGTAGTCTGCCTGAAGATATTCCACTGGATATCGTCTATGAAGATGATGACATTATTGTCATTAACAAACCAGTGGGCATGGTGGTGCATCCGGGTGCAGGCAATATGACCGGTACGCTGGTTAATGCCTTGCTGCATCATTATCCGAAATCTTCTGAACTGGCGCGTGCAGGTTTAGTGCACCGGATCGATAAAGACACCAGTGGTCTATTGGTTGTCGCTAAAAATCTGGAAGCGCAGTTTGCGCTTAGCAAGCAGCTTGAGAAAAAGACCGTCTACCGTGTGTATGACCTGATCGTATATGGCAACATCATTGCCGGCGGTACCATTGATGAACCGATTAAACGTCATCCAGTGGATCGTGTGAAAATGGCAGTCCTGCCAGGCGGTAAGGAAGCGGTGACGCACTACAATGTGAAAGAACGCTTCCAGCATTTCACCCGTATTCAGGCACGTCTGGAAACCGGTCGTACGCACCAGATTCGTGTGCACTTTAGCTACCTGGGCTATGGTCTGGTGGGTGATCAGGTCTATATGCCACGTGTGCGTATGCCAGCCGGTGCTTCGCAATTGCTGGATGACACCTTGCGTGGTTTTAAACGTCAGGCACTGCATGCAGCGACTCTAGGCCTGAAACATCCACGTACCAAAGAAGAAATGACCTTTAATGCGCCGTGGCCAGAAGACTTCGCCAATCTGGTTGAAGTGCTGCGTAGCGAAAACAAGGCCTATTAATTTTTCATTCTATTAGCAGTCATTAAAAAAAGGGAAGCGACATGCAATTTGTACAAGGTTTGCCTCAAGGCGTTTATGTGGGTCAGACCCGTGTTCATCATGAACAGGTACAGCCTTCAGCCCAGCCAGAACTGGCCGGCTTTAACCTGGCTTTGCATGTCAATGATGATGCTGCACGTGTACAGAAGCATCGCATCCAGCTGTTGAAAGACTTCCAGCCTTTTGGTGTGGACAAAATTACCTGGATGACACAGACGCATAGCACCATTTGTCATACCATCAATGAGCAGATGCCTTTCGAGGCATTGGTCGGCGATGGCCTGGTCACACAGCGCAAGGCCCATGCCTTGATGATGATGACGGCAGACTGCTTACCTGTGGTACTGGGTAATGCTGAAGGCACTGAAGTAGCCAATCTGCATGCGGGTTGGCGTGGGCTGGCAGGCGGTATCGTTGAAAATACCATTGCCGCGATGCAATCCAAGCCTACCTGGGCGTGGCTCGGTGCAGCGATCAGCCAGCCTTGTTTTGAAATTGGCTCAGAAGTAAAAGAAGCTTTCTGTTCCAAATATCCTGAACTGGACAGTGCATTTCAGGCAGGGGAACAGGCCGGAAAATACTATGCGGATCTGTATGCGATTGCGCGTTACATCTTACAGCAGCAGGGTGTTGAGACTGTTTTAGGTGGCGATCAGTGTTCATATCGTCAGGCGGATGAATACTTTTCCTATCGCCGTGAAGCCAAAACCGGACGCATGGCAACATTCGTGTTTATGGCATGAAAATGTTAAACTTGATTGAAATTCTTGGTTTTTGATTGTTATGTCCCTATCTTCCCAATCTGTTGCGATTGTTTATCACAGTCCTTATGGACACACGGCTAAAGTGGCAAACTTCATTGCCGAAGGCGCACAAAAAACTGGTGTCCAGGTGCATATGATGAATGTGGAACAGGTGGATTGGGAGGTGTTGGACGCTGCCGATGCAATTGTATTTGGCTGTCCGACCTATATGGGTAGTCTGACTTCTGCCATGAAGTTATTTATGGAGCAGTCGTCCAAGCGCTGGCTGGCACGTAGCTGGCAAGGCAAGCTGGCAGCAGCCTTTACCAATGGTGGTGGCTTAAGTGGGGACAAGCTGGCTGTCTTGCAGCAGATTAATCTGTTTGCGATGCAACATGGCATGTTGTGGTCAGGTCTACCGTTAATGCCGACAGGTCGTGCCACTACCGATCTGAATCGTATGTCGAGCTTTCTGGGTCTCATGACCCAATCTGATAATGCGCCTGTTGAAGTGACACCACCGGAAGGGGATTTACAAACCGCGATCTGGTTTGGTGAATATATTGCCTTGACACTGGCCCGTCTGAATCTGAAAGCCTAATTCGATCCATAAAAAAAACCTCCATCAATTGGAGGTTTTTTTATTGCTGGCATTATTTATGGAAAATACGCGCTTTATCACGTTGCCAGTCACGGTCTTTTTCAGATGCACGTTTATCATGTAACTGTTTACCTTTTACCAACGCAATTTCCAGCTTGGCATGTGGGCCTTTCCAGTAACAGGCCAGTGGTACACAGGAATAACCTTTCTGGTTGATCGCGCCCATGAGTTTTTCAATTTCACGGCGTTTCAGCAGCAGTTTACGGGTACGCGTCGCTTCAGGGACAACATGGGTAGATGCACTCAGTAAAGGCTGAATCTGTGCGCCGAACAGGAAGGCTTCACCATTTTTAAAGGTGATATAGCTCTCCACAATACTCATACGACCGGCACGCAGGGATTTTACTTCCCAGCCTTGCAAGGAAAGTCCAGCTTCAAATTTTTCTTCAATAAAATAATCGTGACGGGCACGTTTGTTCAGAGCAATCGTTCCGCCGTTATTTTTTTTAACTACAGTTGCTTTCGCCATAATCAGACACTTCCAAAGTTGTAGCTATTGTACCGTAACTTTTATTGAGTTGAAGTGTTTAAATTGATGGAGTTTCTTCACTAAAAAATGAAGATTTTGTTAAAATGGAAACTTACACAATAAACAGAGTACAAATGGATGACTAAAACTCGTGTAATTTATCCGGGAACTTTTGATCCGATCACCAATGGCCATATTGATTTGGTGACCCGCGCAGCAAAGATGTTTGATGAAGTTGTAGTTGCAATTGCAATCGGACATCACAAAAACCCGGTATTTAGTCTGGAAGAACGAGTTGAACTGGCCCAAACGTCATTAAGCCATTTGAACAATGTTGAATTTGTAGGATTTGATGGCCTGCTGGTGAACTTCTTCCGCGAGCAGAATGCTACAGCGGTATTACGTGGTTTACGTGCAGTGTCCGATTTTGAGTATGAATTCCAGCTGGCCAACATGAACCGTCAACTGGATTCTCATTTTGAAGCGGTATTTTTAACCCCTTCAGAGCAATATTCTTTTATTTCATCCACATTGGTGCGTGAAATTGCTCGTTTAAGAGGTGATGTGACCAAGTTTGTTCCGCCAAACGTGGTTGAAGCCTTCGAGCGTAAACTTCAGCAAGGTTGGTAGAGTGTCTTTATATATCACCGATGAATGTATCAATTGTGATGTCTGTGAACCTGTCTGTCCGAATGAGGCAATTTTTATGGGTGACGTCATCTATGAAATTAACCCGGACTTATGTACAGAATGCGTCGGACATCACGACAAACCACAGTGCCAGTTATTTTGTCCTGTGGACTGTATCCCGCTTGATCCGAACCATGCCGAGACCCGTGAGGAGCTTCAGGCCAAGTATGAAAAACTGACTGCTCAAAAAACATCAAGCAATTAGTCGCCAGATTTGGTACTATGCGGCTCGAAGTGAGCCAGACGATCGCTGCTGTGGAGATCTCCGTGATTGAAGCAGGGGAGGAAAGTCCGGGCTTCATAGGGCAAGGTGCCAGGTAACGCCTGGGCGGCGTGAGCCGACGGAAAGTGCAGCAGAGAGTAGACCGCCTTCATTATGGTTCTGAGCAATCGGAATCGGAGGTAAGGGTGAAAGGGTGCGGTAAGAGCGCACCGCATGGCTGGTAACAGTTCATGGCATGGTAAACCCCACCGGAAGCAAGACCAAATAGGGATCCTTTAGGCATGGCCCATGCTGGATCCGGGTAGGTCGCTTGAGCGTATGAGTGATTGTACGCCTAGAGGAATGATCGTTCTCGACAGAACCCGGCTTATCGGCTCACTTCACCAAATTTTGATCAATCAGCACAATATGGGCTTGACGTTCTAAACAGAAAAACCCATAATGCGCGCACAGTTTAAGGCTATGTAGCTCAGTTGGTTAGAGCACCGCACTCATAATGCGGGGGTCACAAGTTCAAGTCTCGTCATAGCCACCATATTCTGAAAAAACCCACTCCGATTGAGTGGGTTTTTTTATGTCTGATATTTGATGATGATGTTGGTGGAAAATCTAAAAAGCCTTACAATAGTTAAAATAAAACAAATAACAAGAATATGTATGATGATTAAAAATTTAATGCTATCAACTCTGATTTTCTTTATTGCTTTACCTGTTTTTGCTGCAGATTCAATTAAGTCACTTCCTTTTAAAGAAAAAAGTATTTCCAAAGCAGAAATACGATCAATTAGTCAGAAAATAAAACTTAGTTGTGATGAGAGTGGTGCAAAACTTTGGGTAGTTAAAATTGCTGAAGCTGAAAAATATTATTTAATTAATGAAAATTTACAAATGATTCAGCTTTCAAAACATCTTGGAAAGTATCAAATCGTTGATTATTGGGATCTAACCAGGTATCAACAGGTTTATGCGCTTGAAGAGGATAAGAGTGGTATAGAATTTATATATCCTGCCTTATACCCACTCAATCGGCATAGTTATGCTATTGCCTTAATTCATGGCTGGGTTTCAAATGATGCAGGTGAACAGAATGCACAGTTTATTCAATTACTTCCAAAAGGAAAGACAAAACTGGTCTTCGAGCATTTACCTTTTTACGAATACCAGAATCGACTTTCCTGCTACAAAGATATGAAAGATAAAAAGAATAATTATTGTGATGATCAGAAGGAGACCGTACTTAAGATCAGCTATAGAGATGTAGGATTGGCTTATTATGAATGGCATCTAAGTTATTTGAATATAAACTGGCTTAAGAATAATAAAATCGACGAATATAAACAGCGGAGTTTGACGTTAATCCCTTTTATTCAAGCGCAGTAAAGGCATGTAGCAGTGATCTAACATCATCCGTTTGCAACTGCTCACGCATTTTTAAAAACTGCTTTTCATCTAAGTCATAGAGCTTTAGAGAAAGTAGTTTCTTAATATCTTCTTCAGGGAAGCGATATTTAATAATTTTCGCAGGTACGCCGCCAACTATGGCATAAGGTGGCACATCTTTGGTCACGACTGCACCTGTAGCAACGACCACGCCTTCACCAAGTGTTACACCTTGCATAATCATGGCGCGCGAGCCAATCCAGCAACCATCGCCAATGACTGTGTCGCCAGCAGGCACAAAACTACGTGTATCGAATGGAAACGCAGAAATCCAGTCTGTTCGGTGTAACTGGTTACCACCCATCATAATCACGCATTCTGCGCCAAAACAGACGAAATTGCCGATATAAAGCTGGTCAATCGGCTTCTCTGGTGTAGCTGGCTTATCATGCAGATAACGCACCACACAACGCTCAAAACCTTGATCCCAATAGGCTGAGTAATAACTGT
This sequence comes from Acinetobacter sp. YH12043, assembly GCF_013419915.1. Lineage (NCBI taxonomy): Bacteria > Pseudomonadati > Pseudomonadota > Gammaproteobacteria > Moraxellales > Moraxellaceae > Acinetobacter > Acinetobacter sp. YH12043. Next base: position 1,491 of record NZ_VOZD01000020.1, on the reverse strand, counting down.
AATTGCCCTTAATATGAATATTTGGATTCTTCACCGTTTTCGAGATGAATTCGAACTCACACCAATGGTTCACAGGGGAATTAATCAACTTTTCAGCCATAACCGGGATACAAAAATAAGGAATACGCCATTATAGCGAATTGATCTTTAAGCTGGAGAACAATCCCATTCAACAACTGGCCTGATCAGGATTAAGTTTTATATGGCCTTAGCGGATTGAGGAATACGAGCAATGACTTTGATTTCGAAGTCAAAACCTGCCAGCCAGGTCACCCCCACAGCTGTCCAATTCGGATAGGGCCTTTGCGTAAAAATCTCGTTTTTAACTTTCATAATACTCTCAAATTGCTGTTCAGGATCGGTGTGAAAGGTGGTGACATCGACAATATCATCGAAAGTACAACCAGCCGCTGCCAATGTAGCAGCCAAGTTTTCAAAAGCTCGTTCTACCTGTTTCTCAAAGTCAGGTTCAGGACTGCCATCTTCACGGCTACCAACCTGACCAGAAACAAATAATAAATCTTCTGATTTGATTGCGGCAGAATAACCATGCTGTTCATACAAAGCATGGCGATTTTGGGGAAATATTGCAGTTCTAGTCATGATAATTCTCGCTCAATTTTAATTTATACGTATTTTAGAAAGCTGTTTAAATTTTCACATACGTAACGTATGTAAACATAATTGACATACGATGCGTATGTCAATTAAAATTTTCACAATGCTGATGGAAACAATATATGTCTGTACGTGAACAAAAAATGGCGGAAACCCGCAAAAAACTCATAGAAGTGGCACGTCGTGCATTTGCTGAATATGGTTATACAGACACTTCCATGGATAAGCTCACGGCAGAAGCAGGGCTAACCCGGGGTGCGCTATACCATCATTTTGGTGATAAAAAGGGCTTATTTGCTGCCGTGGTCGATCAGATTGATTCAGAAATGGCTGAATATGCCGGGCAACATCTGGAGCAGCCAGATGATCTGTGGGAAGGATTAATGCTTGAAGGGCGTACCTATATCGAACATGCATTAAATGCTGAGTTTCAACGGATTGTGCTACGCGATGGTCCGGCAGTATTAGGAGATCCCTCACACTGGCCAAGTCAAAGTAAATGCCTACAGTCGACACGTGAATGCGTAGAACAGTTACTGGCTGAAGGTAGATTGAAACCAGTCGATGCACTTGCTGCGGCAGTCTTGCTCAATGGTGCAGCAATGAATGCAGCACTGTGGGTCGCTTCTAGTGAGGATCCTGCACAGGTCTTACCTCAGGCTTTACAGGCATTTGAAGCCTTGGCATCTGGCTTCTTAAAATAAAATCGATGGGAATTTCTAGGCTCAATAAAAAACCCCTCATCTGAGTAATGCCAGTCAGTTAAGCAAATTTTAGTAAAATGTAGTAAAAATGAGTGTATGTAAATACGCTCATTTTTTTATGTCTTTATCTGAACATTTAGAATCCACTCTTGAACATTCTCTCCCATCA